>NZ_JALDVV010000003.1:0-178550 GCF_023110375.1 Streptococcus mitis
TAGCTATCGTTTCCAATAGTTATCCCCCGCTACCAGGCAGGTTACCTACGCGTTACTCACCCGTTCGCAACTCATCCAGAGAAGCAAGCTCCTCCTTCAGCGTTCTACTTGCATGTATTAGGCACGCCGCCAGCGTTCGTCCTGAGCCAGGATCAAACTCTCATTAAAAGTTTGAGTTCTCACTCATTTCTGTCACTGACAGATTTATTGTTTTTTTCATTGTTCAGTACTACAACCTTAGTTGTAGTGCCCTGCACATTGGTTCGTCTTGTTCAGTTTTCAAAGGTCTTTGTCACTTGCTTCTCTCAAGTGACAACTATATTAGTATATCACAGTCGCTTTCGCTTGTCAACACTTTTTTGAAACTTTTTTAACCTTTTTTCATCAAGTGTTCCATCCGCAACATACCATAGTCCGTACGGGATTCGAACCCGTGTTACCGCCGTGAAAAGGCGGTGTCTTAACCCCTTGACCAACGGACCTGAGTTGGTATTTTCAACTCTTACTATTATACCGACTTTTTCTGACTTGTCAACTACTTTTTTAAACTTTTTTATTTTTTGCATGGCTTCCTAGTGTGTACGGATATCAAACTCTTTAAACACAATACGTAAGTCTCTTAATACTCTTTGTCGTCCTCGGAAGCGTTCATTTCTTAAGACGTGTTCTAACTCTTCTTGTTTGTCTTTACTTTGTTTGTTTCTATAATCTCTTAGTGTCTCATGAAAGAGATAATACTCATCTAGCCACAGACCTCCCTCACTGATACGATGACTGATCTCACCTACTTCTTCATAAGGTTCTTTATCATATCTACGCTTCTGGCTTTCTTGTTTACGTATATAGTCTAGAATTCGATTCCGGAATTTAGTTTTGAAGTATTTTCGTAAACGAGGAATATCTTCTACTAGTTCTTCTTCTCTACTGATCAATTCATGTAAGCAAATCATTCCCTCTTGGTCCCAATCAGATAGCTCCCATAAATGGAGATGATATTCATTTCTACACTTGTACACAATTCCCTGGACTTCTTTATACAATTCTTTAAACATAACGTTCCCCTTTCTAGATACAGTTTAACAGATTCAGAAACACTTTCGTCCCATTTCCTCCATTCTGTTCCCTACACCGTCTAAACTGCACAAAAAAGAGAGGGCAAGCCTCTCTTTGGGTTATTTTTCATCATTCATTTTTGACTTTACTTCATCATAAGATAATGCATGAGATTCCTCTTCTACGGTTTCAGGCATCTTTCCTGTTTCATAAAGAGCTCTAATTTGTGTACTATCCAATGTTTCGTATTTCAATAATGCTTCTGCAATCAACTTGTGAGTTTCACGATTTGATTGGATGATTTCAGCAGCTTTATTTCGTGCTTCATTTAATAATGAACGAACTTCTTCATCAATTTCATAAGCTGTTTGTTCTGAAATTGATTTTTGAGGACTCTGTGCACCAAACATAGCATGATTTCCTTCATATTGTACTGGGCCAAGTTTTTCACTCATACCGTACTCTGTAACCATTGCACGCGCCATTTGTGTCGCCTGTTCAAAGTCGTTTGAAGCTCCTGTAGTTTGGACATTAAAGATAATTTCTTCAGCTACACGTCCACCCATTAAGCCAGCCAATTGCTCTTTCATATCTTCTTTAGATAGAAGCATTTGGTCTTCCTTAGGAAGTGCAATCATATAACCGCCTGCACGGCCGCGTGGTACGATGGTAACTTTATGCACAACACGAGCATTCGACAAGACTAGACCAACAATGGTATGTCCTGCCTCATGGTAGGCAACCAATTCACGTTCTTTTTGTGAAACTGTCTTATCTTTCTTAGAAGGACCAGCAATAACTCTATCTTCTGCTTCATCAATATCTGAGGCATCAATTACCGATTTATTGCGACGAGCAGCAACTAGAGCTGCTTCATTCAATACATTCTCTAAATCAGCACCAACAAAACCTGGAGTTTGTTGGGCAACTAATTTCAAATCAACATTTTCCGCTAAAGGCTTGTTCTTAGCATGAACTTTCAAGATTGCTTCGCGACCTTTAACATCAGGACGGCCAACCAATACTTTTCTATCAAAACGTCCTGGACGCAAAAGGGCAGGGTCAAGTACATCTGAACGGTTTGTCGCAGCGATGACAATAATCCCTTCATTTCCCTCAAAACCGTCCATCTCAATCAAGAGTTGGTTCAAGGTTTGTTCACGTTCGTCATTACCTCCGCCAAGACCGACTCCACGTTGACGTCCAACAGCATCAATTTCATCGATAAAGATAATAGCTGGTGCTGCTTTTTTGGCATCTTCAAAAAGAGAACGAACACGACTAGCTCCAACTCCGACAAACATTTCTACAAAGTCAGAACCTGAGATACTAAAGAATGGAACACCTGCTTCTCCGGCGACTGCCTTAGCAAGTAACGTCTTACCTGTTCCCGGAGGTCCCTCTAGAAGAACACCTGCTGGAATACGGGCTCCAAGTTTTGTAAATCGTTTTGGATCTTTTAAAAATTCAACAACTTCAACTAGTTCTTGTTTTTCTTCCTCAGCTCCAGCAACATCTGAAAATCTTACTTTAATATCTTCTTTATTTGCAGCTTTAGCCTTACTACGTCCAAAACTCATCGGGTTACGGCTATTATTTCCTCCCATATTTCCCATCATAGAGAATAGGAAGAAGAAAAGAATACCGAATGGCACAATGGATACAAGAATATTAATCCACATACCACTTGAACTTTCATGCTTAACAGTTACTTCCGCCTTATGATCAGAAGCAAGTTTTTGCAATTCAGATACTGTCGTATCTGAAGGAAGAATGATGCTTGAAAATTTCTCTACTGTTGTAGCAGAAGGAGAAAAGAACTGAATGCCTGTTTCTTCTTTACTTGTTTTAGGATTTTTATAAACACCTGAAACTTCGATAACACTGCCATTTGGTTGGTAAGTCAATTCTTTTACATTGTCATCAGTAATTTCTTTTACCAATTCTGTATAATTAATTTGCTCACTTTTCCCTGCAACACTACCTGTACTAAAATACTGGTAGGCTGTAACTAGGAAAAAAATAAGTAATAACCATAGAAAAGGATTTTTAATTAAACCATTATTTTGTTTTTTCATTAAAAATTGTTCTTTCTAATTTGAATACACTTCTTCTTTCAATACTCCAACATAAGGAAGGTTACGATAATTTTCTTTGTAGTCTAAGCCATAACCTACTACAAACTCATTTGGAATAGTAAAGCAGGTATAGTCTGCCTCAATTTCTACAACACGCCCCTCTGGTTTATCCAACAAGGTTGCAATGTTAACAGAAGCTGCTTCTCTTTCAATAAACATATCTCGCAAATTCTTCAAAGTTTGACCTGTATCAATGATATCCTCTACAAATAGAACATGTCTTCCTTTGATATCTTGAGTCACATCTTGCTTGATATTGATGACACCACTACTTGCTGTTCCACCATGGTAGCTAGAAACCATCATGAAGTCCATTTCAATATGTGTGTCGATATGTTTAACCAATTCAGCCATAAAAGGAATAGATCCTTTTAAAATCCCAACTAAGATTGGATTTTTTCCTGCATAGTCCTTAGTTAATTGAGCACCTAATTTTTTAGCAGCTTCTGTAATTTCATCGTGTGAAACGAGGATTTTTTTAATATCGTTTTCTAACATTTTTTTACCTATCTATTTTTTCTATATAAAGTACAGTGTTCATTATATCATTTTTCGTGTTTTTACTCAAATTACTGGTCGCAATTCCCAAAATTGAGACAATTTCACCAAATTGCTCAATAATCAGGGCAGATTTTCGCTTTTCCATAGGGATTTTCAAATCAATAAATAAACGTCTGAGTTTTTTTCTATGCCCATTTTGAATCAAAAAATCTCCTGTTTTTCGATGACGAATGTGTATAGATGTTTCCCGTGAAACAGGTATTTGTTGAATTGATTCACCTTCTAAAGGAAGTCCAAAGGAAAATAAATATCCCTGATAAGATACCTGATTTTGATAGTGTAACACAAGTTCATCTTCCTTTTCATCAGACTGAGGACTGATTTTACAAATCCGAAACTGTTGATACTCTTTTACTAATTCATAACCATTTTTAAGCGGATGACGATACTGGCTTTTAGTTTTTAAAATTTGTCTAACTTCTTCAAACTGAGCTTTTGTAAGATTCAAATCTGGAAAACGATTCAGGTAAGTTTGAAGTAAAACTCTTTGTGTGGACTCAGAGTAAGACAATAGCTGCTCTAAATTTTCTACATCAATATTCTTTGATAGTTCAGCTATTGCCAAGTCATAATCTAAAATTTCATTACCGATGCTTAAGATTGCATCCCTAAATCGAGGATTTTCTTTTTCCAATTCTGGTAAGTATGAGTTTCGAATACGATTGCGAAAATAATGATTTTCCTTATTTGATGCATCTTCAAAGTGAAAAATTGATGGAAAGTCTTTTTTTTGAAAATGCAAGAAGGGGCGAATAATTTCTATCTCTCCGACTACTTGCTTCTCCTTAATCCCTGATAGATAGCGCAAACGAGTACCTCGAATCAAACGCATCAAAATCGTTTCCACCTGATCATCAGCATGGTGGGCAGTGACTAAGGCTGTCGCACCTGTCTTTTTCATGACCTCTTGAAAAAAATCATAACGAAAATTTCGTGCACGCGCTTCTGAAAATTCTCCTGAAAAATTGCTGATATAAATAGGAAGCTCTGCTTCAGCAGCTAACTTCCTTAATTCCTGTTCTTCCCAATCTGATTCTACTCTCTGCTTATGATTCACATGAGCTAGAATCAATTCAATTTCTAACTCTTTTTGATACGTAGATAACACCTTAAATAGAAACATAGAATCTAATCCACCAGAAAGAGCTAGAACCACCTTAGCATGCTTTTTGAAATATCCCTTCTTGAGAAAATGATTTAAAAAATCTTGTTCCCTCATTTTAGAACCTCATAAACATCTTTGGCTATCTTAGAAATCGTATCATAATCAGAATTTTTAGTGAAAATAGAAAGAATAAATGGAGAATCTGCATAGACAACACCTGTATCATGCTTAAATTCATCCGCATCTCCAATTTTATGAGCTACTTTAACAGAAACACCTTTGGCAATTCTCTCATTATCAAAATCTGTTTTAGTCAAAGACTCCAATACAAATCCATTTTGATTATAAATTGCCTCCATAACCTTCCCAGCCATCTTAGAAGAAATCAATTTTTCTTTGGAATCCCAATCATCTCCCATAATAGCAGACATCTTGGATTTGAATGTGGCATCAGATTGGTTTGAAATGTAATATCCCAATAGATTATGAGCTACATTATCAGATTCTTTTGATACTTTCGTAATTAAATCCTTTAGAGAATACTCTTTATTATCCTCTTTTTTAGGAAGACTACCACTTCCTTCTGGTTTATAGGAACCTGGAAAATCATTGACTGCAGATATGTATTTTACAGTCGTATCTAACTGATAAAGACCTTCATTTATTTTTTCTTGCGTATAATAAAGATAAGGGAGTTTCAAAACACTAGCCGCATACATCTTTTCATCTTGATTGATACCAGCTTCTTTTCCAGTAGTCAGTTGCTTAACATAAATAGAAAATGAATCCTTCTGATATTTTTCCGATAACATTTCTTGGACTTTACTCATCCGATTATCTTCTTCAGAAGTTGATTCTTTAGCTACCCATCCAGCCTGATCAATATGTAGAAATTCTCTTCCTTCTACAAACATGGTCTTATCAATTGATACTTGCGAATAAGCTGATAAGGATGATTTCACTTCTTTTAAGTCATAAGGACTATTGTACAGTTTAAAATCAGATTCTAACCATACTTTTTTTATTGTTGGAGTTACCTCTGATTGATCATATAAAAATCGTTTGTCCGCAGCTATAAATTGATGATTTGATAGCTTAAATACCGGAATTCCTTGTTTATTTAAGTGCCACTCGGTTATTTGAAAACTTGTTTGGGGAGTCAATTTTCCAGATTCCACTACTAAATCTTCATTCGCATAAACAGGAACCTCTCCATAAACCATGGGAGAACTTAATTTTTCTCTAAAATAAATACCAAAGTCAGATTGTGAAAGGTAATAAATTTCTTTCGAAGTATAGACGACTTCTTTTTCTGTGCTAACGACTTTTGAAATAGTCAAAAAACTCGGTAGCAACAAAATAATTAAGAACTTACGCATTCTTCCTTTCCTTTTCTTCTTGTAAACGCAATAATTGATTTTTATCAGCCAACTCTTCTAGTTTTTCATCCGATAGACTCAAAAATTGCTCTATTACATCTAATAAATTTTCCATTTTATCACCTTGGGAGCAAGTCAGGAATCGTATAAACAGCTTCCCGATTCTTAGAATAATAATATTTTGCACGCATGTATTTAGCAGCGTAATCTTCATCTTTCAACTTTGTAGCAAAAGCTGTCTCTTTCTCCTTTTCCTCACTTAAGGTTTGATACTGAGTTTGCAAGTCTGATAACTGTTGACGTCTTTGGAGTAATTGGTGATAACTTTGAGCAAGATTATAAGTTGGTAAAATGAACAATAAAATCATCAAAATAAGAACCCAACCCATGAAACGATTACGTTTTTGTCGTTCTTTCATCAGATAGCGACGACGTTGGTGTTCATTTTGAATAAAAGAATTATTCAATTGTACGATATTTTTAGACATTTTCTTCTACCCGTGTTTCACTGATAATTTCATACATGCCTGCTGCATCTTCTTTTTTTGTACTATCTTTCATCTCCAGTACTTTTACAAGTAGCAACTTATTTCCAAATCGAATTTCAACTTGGTCATTAACTTTCAAATCCGTTGAACTTTTTGCCAAGATTCCATTTACCTTGATTCTACCTTTATCTGCTACTTCTTTTGCGACTGTACGACGCTTGATAATTCTTGATACTTTTAAATATTTGTCTAATCTCATTTTTATTACCTCAAATTATTATTGTACCATTTTTATCCCTTTTATAGAAGAAAAATGTTAAAGGGAAATTGCTTCCTTTGATTCTTTTATCTCTAATAAACTTTCTCCAAAAATGAGCAGACCTTCTAAAATTTCATAGTCCTTCTTGTTTCGGATGTCAAATACAACTTCCATTAATCCCTTATTCTCAGTTATGGCTGCTTTTAAATTCGTTGCAGATAAAGATTTAAAATAATCTTGAGCCAAAAACAATCGCTGAGTGACTTTTTCAAATTGTACTGTAATCTTATTATCTTTTCTTTCCACACGTTGAACAAAGACCTTGTCAAGATAAGACTTAACCAAACCAATCTCTAAAAGATAGGCTACCACGTCTGGGTACTCTCCAAAGCGGTCCATCAACTCTTCTTGTAACTCTTCATAGTTGGCACGGTTGTCAATTTGACGAATTTTCTTGTAAATTTCAATCTTATGTCGTTGATCAGAAATATAGGTATCAGGAAGATAGGCATCAATTTGTAAAATCAACTCAGCATTCCCTTTGGTTCTTGTGTTCCCATTACCATGTCGTTTAGCAATAGCTTCCTCCAATAATTGCGAATACAATTCAAAACCAACAGAATCAATGAAACCAGACTGGGATTTCCCTAAAAGATTTCCTGCTCCGCGAATCGAAAGATCTCGCATTGCAATCTTAAATCCGGAGCCCAATTCTGTAAATCCTTTGATTGCTTCTAATCTCTTTTCAGATACTTCACTGATTGATTTTTCCGGACGATACATGAGATAAGCATAAGCAATACGATTACTACGACCAACTCTTCCTCTTAACTGATACAAGGTTGACAAGCCCATATGGTCCGCATTTTCAATAAATAAAGTATTGGCATTTGGAATGTCCACCCCTGTCTCAATAATGGTAGTTGTCACCAAGATATCATACTGACCTTCAATGAAATCTAGTAGAGTATTTTCTAACTGAATCTCACTCATTTGCCCATGAACATACCCAATTGAAGCCTCTGGAATCAACTCCTGTAATTTTGAAACCTTCTGATCAATTGTGTCAACTTTATTGTAAAGATAGTAAACTTGACCTCCACGGTCCATTTCACGTAAGACAGCATCACGAATCACACTATCATTCTTTTCCAAAACATAGGTCTGAACAGGATAACGATTAGTCGGCGGAGTTTCAATAACAGACAAATCTCTGATTCCCAGCATAGACATGTGAAGGGTACGAGGAATTGGCGTTGCTGTCAAGGTCAGAACATCTACTTGTTTTTTCAGTTCTTTCAAGGTTTCCTTATGCTTGACACCAAATCGCTGCTCCTCATCAATAATCATTAAGCCCAAATCAGCAAACACAACATCTTTTGACAAAACACGATGTGTTCCAATCAGAATATCAACTTGACCCTTTTTCAATTTTTCAAGTGTTTCAGTCTGCTCTTTTTTACTTCTAAAGCGACTCAACACATCAATATTAACTGCAAAATTTTGGAATCGTTCCTTAAAATTCGTATAGTGCTGTTGCGCTAAAACCGTCGTCGGAACTAGAACGACAACCTGTTTGTGATCATTGACTGCCTTAAAGGCTGCACGCATAGCAACTTCAGTCTTTCCAAAACCAACATCCCCAACTAAAAGTCGATCCATTGGTTGAGAAGCCTGCATATCTCTCTTGATTTCCTCAACACTACGAAGTTGATCATCCGTTTCAACATAAGGGAAGGCATCATCAAAAGCATGTTGATCCTCATCATCAGCTGAGAAAGCAAAACCCTTCAACTGGCTGCGCTCAGAATAAAGTTTGATTAAATCGTCAGCTATATCCTCTACCTGGTTCTTAACTTTTTGCTTGGCTTTTTTGAAATGACCGTCATTTAATTTATTGAGTTTAGGAGCTTTACCGTCACTTGAAACGTATTTGGAAAGTAGATGAATCTGTTCCACTGGGATAGAGATTTGATCCCCGTTTTGGTATTGAACACTGACATAATCACGGTGAATCCCTTTGATTTCAATTGTTTCAATCCCTAGATATTGACCAATTCCATGGATATGGTGAACAACGTAATCTCCTTTTTCAAGTTCATTGTAATCTTTTAATCTCTCTGCGTTTGAAACATGTTGTCTTCGAAAACGACGTTTCAATTTCTTTTGAAAAATCTCATGTTCAGTTATCAATAAAACCTTTTCATCTACAAAATGAAAACCATGTCTGAGATTACCCTCAATTAAGTTTACAGATTCTTTACAAACACTTGACTTATCTCTAGAATCCAATTTAATCTGGTATTCCTCTAAAACATCCTCCAATGTTTTACTTCCCATTGAATTGCTAGACTGCAGGATAATAGTATAATCCATTTTTTTGTATCGCTCAATTTCTTCTTTTAGAAAAGAAAATTGATTGAAAAACTCCTGCATAGGATATTGATTAAATTGATAAATTTGGTCAAACTTGAGATTGCCTAACCCCTTTTGCAGATTAGAGAAAAAGGTAACCGGACTCTGCTTTTTATAGATTTGCTCTGTATCTGCAAAATACTGCATCTCAGAAAATGCTTTACTGTTCTGTAATTCTTCTGTAAAGTATTGTGCTAACTCCCTTTCAAAGACTTCATACTGATTCATCAATTTCTGATAATCATCAAAGAATACTGGGGTATCTTTTTCAATATAGTCAAAGACAGTCCATGTCTTTTCATAGCACAAAGATAAAAACTTCCGTGAATCTGAATGTATTTGTTTTTGGTGAAAACTTGAAAGAATTTCTTCTAGATAGGATTTCAAAATCGGTGATAACGTTTTTGAAATTTGTTTTTCTAAAGCTGACTGTCCTCGTTGATAATCCTTTTCTCTCAAAAGCATATCACTAGCTGGAAAGATAGTGAGTTCTGTCTGATTTTCTTTCGATAATTGTGTTTCGACTTCAAATAACCTAATACCATCAATTTCATCACCAAAAAACTCAATTCGGCAAGGTTCTAACTGGGATATTTCAAAAATATCTAAAATATCTCCTCGTATACTAAACTCTCCCTGAGTTTGTACTTGTGTAACTTTTCGATAGCCTATCTCTTTTAACTGATGGATAAGTGCGTGTTGGTCATATTCTTCACCAACTGTTATTTTTACAATACTATCTTTAAATATATTGGGAGACGGTAAAATCAATCGACTTGCTGCGATATTACAAACTAAAATCCCTTTCTTAGATGAATCAGTCAAAAAACGCAAGGCTTCAACCCGTGAAATGATTTTTTCTTGTGAAGACATCAAAAACTCGACCATAGGGGAGTCATCTACCAAAAATGGATAGATAAGTTCCTCACCCAAGACAGATATAAGATCACTAACAAGTCCTTCTGCTCCTCCATAAGTTGACGTCAATAACACAATCTTATCTTCCTGTCTCAAACTACTAGCAATTGCTAAAGCTTTTGTAGAAGTTGACAATCCTAACATTAATTGTCTTTTCTTATCTGTCAGTTTTTGATGCCATTTTTTTATCTGATCATTTTCTGAGAATAAATCTAATAAGGCCACCATTTATCCGTTATACCTCTGCATCGTTTTTTCAAAGTTTTTCTCTTGTAAATAGTAGTTTACAGAATCGTCAACTTTGTCAATAGACTGTAAAATACCAATATAATCATCCTTGTCAAACTTACTCAAAACATGGTTAACAACTGACATTCCATTTTTAGGTCTTCCGATTCCAATCTTAACACGATTAAATGTCTGGGTTCCAATATGTTGAATAATAGACTTGATACCATTATGACCACCTGCGGATCCCTTTGCTCTTAAGCGAATCTTTCCAACTTCCATGTCAAGGTCATCGTAAATGATGAGTAAATCTTCAATATCCAAACCATAATAAGTTAATAAAGCATGAACCGCTTTTCCACTTTCATTCATAAATGTCGTTGGTTTGACAAGATAAATTTTTTCTCCATTTAGGAAAAAGGATGCTAGGTCAGCTTGAAATATTTTATCATGTGTAAAAGTGACATTCTGTTTCTTCGCTAGTTGGTCAATCAACATAAAACCAACATTGTGTTTTGTTTCAAAATATTTATCCCCTGGATTTCCTAATCCTACAAGTAATTTGGTCATTTATTTTTCCTTTCAAAAGCCAAAAGGGTTGGAATTTTTTTCCAACCTAATTGACACTATTCATTAATTTTTTTTAGACATTAAAGCGGAATTCCATAATATCGCCATCTTGAACAATATATTCTTTTCCTTCTTCACGCAAGCGTCCAGCTTCTTTTACAGCCTTTTCAGATCCGTATTTCACTAGATCCTCATATGACATAGTTACTGCACGAATAAATCCTTTTTCAAAGTCTGAGTGGATAATACCAGCTGCTTGAGGAGCCTTCATACCACGTTTAAAGGTCCAAGCGCGAACTTCTTTTTCACCAGCTGTGAAGTAAGTTCCCAATCCAAGTAAGTGGTAAGCTGCACGAGTCAACTTGTCAACGCCTGACTCTGTCAAACCAAGTGCTTCAAGAAACTCTTGCTTATCTTCTTCGTCTAACTCAGAAATTTCTTCCTCAGCACGCGCAGAAATAACGACTACTTCAGCATTTTCTGTCGCTGCGAATTCACGAATTTGTTTAACATAGTCGATAGAGTCAGGTTCTGAAACAACATCCTCATCCACATTGGCAACATAGAGCACTGGTTTAGTCGTCAAAAGGAAGAGACCTTTGACAACTTTTTGTTCTTCATCTGTAAATTCAATAGTTCGAGCTGATTTTCCATCTTCTAGGACTGGTTTAATCTTTTGAAGAACATTAAACTCAGCTACTGATTCTTTATCTTTTTGCGTACGTGCCATCTTTTCTACACGCGCATAACGCTTATTAACTGATTCTAAGTCAGCAAGAATCAACTCCAGGTTAATAGTATCAATATCTGCAAGTGGATCTACAAAGGCGTCTTCACGTCCTTGCTCGCGCATCACATTTTCATCATCAAAAGCACGAACTACGTGAACAATCGCGTCTACTTCACGGATATTAGCCAAGAATTTATTCCCTAGCCCTTCTCCTTTTGAAGCTCCTTTTACAATTCCTGCGATATCTGTAAATTCAAATGTTGTTGGAACTGTCTTTTTAGGAGTGATCATTTCAGTCAATTTTTGTAGGCGTTCATCTGGAACCTCAACCATTCCAACGTTTGGATCAATCGTCGCAAATGGATAGTTTGCAGCCTCTGCTCCTGCTTTTGTAATTGCATTAAATAGTGTTGATTTACCAACGTTTGGCAAACCAACGATACCTGCTGTTAAAGCCATATTTTCTCATTCTCCGTTTTTATTTCAATCCCTAATATTATAACACAAAAAGGGAAAACTTGCTAACCCTCTAACTGAGGGGTTTCAGTCAATAATTTTATTCATTTTTCGATCAAAATCATAGCGCCCCATCATGACAACATGGTCACAATTGCTACATTTAATTTTGATATCTGCTCCTACACGTGTAATTTCCCAACGATTGGCCTTTTTACCTGTTGACTTGATGGTGCAAGCATGTGGTTTTTTCATTTCAACAAAATTTCCAACTTGATACATACTACTCTCCTTTTCTTTTTCGATTATATCATAAAAGAGGCGAGCCAGGCTCAACCTCTTTCACTTAATTTGTACGAACTGGTGTAATGAGCTGCATGAAGTCTTCATCAGTGTCTGCTGGCACAAGAGTAAATGGACGAACAGCTGAGATAAAGCTAATGGTCACCTTTTCGCTATTTAAAGCCTTAAGAGAATCAATCAAGTAAGTTGGGTTGAAACTAATAGTCAAATCTTCACCAGTCACCTGATCAGTATCGATTTCTTCGTTTACTTTACCAACTTCTGGAGAATGAACATGGGCGCTAACAATACCACCTTTAATTTCAAGCTTCACAGTACCATTTTGAGTCGCACTTGATAAAAGGCGAGCACGCTCCATTGACTGACGTAAGTTTACCACATCAAAAGTAATAGTAGTGTTAAAGTCTGTCGGAATCAAGCGATCTGTATCAGGATAGTTACCTTCTAACAAACGAGTATAGAAGCTAATATTTTCGCTTCTAAAGAGGATTTGATTGTTGGCAAAGAAAATCTCTACAGTTTCAATATCGTCTGTAAATACTGCTGAAAATTCGCGTAGAGAACGGCTAGGAATCACGACATCAAAATCATCACTATTTTTTTCAAGAGTCAATTTTTTCTGGCTTAGACGATGAGAGTCTGTTGCAACTGTTTTTAACTCTTTGTGTTGGCTCAATACAAAATGAACACCTGTTAAAATTGGACGACTTTCTTGTGTACTTGCAGCAAAAGCTGTTTCATTGATAATTTTCTTGAGTAATTTTGTTTCAAGAACCAAAGGAGTGCTTGCTGAAATTTCTTGGATTCGTGGATATTGTTCACTATCTTTTCCTTTTAGGGTAATTTCTGATTTACCGCTGGTTAAAACAATTTGATTTTGTTCAATTTCTTTAAAATCAAGAGTCACATCAGGTAGACTAGATACAACATTGATGAAGAAAGAAGCTTCAAGAAGGATCGAACCTAAAGAAGTAATTAACAAACCAGCATCTTCATTTTTTTGAGAAATAAAATTTTCAATTGAAATTTGACCATTTGAACCAATTAAAGTAACACCTTCATTGGTTACGTCAATTTTTACGGTTGATAAAATAGGAATGGCATTTTTAGAGCTAATAGCTCTCTTAGTAGTATTTAAGGCTTGTAGAAATAAATTTTTATTAATTGAAAAATGAATCATGGATTCTCCTTTATTTATTTTTAGTATTAGAAGGATAATAGTAATAATAGGGTCTGTGAAATCTGTGGAAAACAGACTTTAAACAAGTCATATCAAGTTTTTTGGCTTGTTTAAAAAATGTGGATAAAAAAGATAATAAAGTAAAAGTTATCCACAAGTTATTTAATTTTCTTTTTGATGGATTCAATTTCTAAACGTAAATTATCGTCTTCATCAATCAAAGATTTAATTTTGGCATGGGCATGTATGACTGTTGTGTGATCTTTTCCACCAAATTCCTTCCCAATTTTTGGAAGACTATTATCTGTTAATTCTCTAGATAAATACATGGCTACTTGACGGGCCAAAACAATATTTTGAAGGCGTCTGCTTCCCTTCATTTCTTTGACACTAACACCATAGAAGTTCCCTACTTCAGTTTGGATTTTATCAATTGGAATGACGAGGATTTGGCTAACATCTTGTTTTCGAGCTCTAATAGCTTCTGCAGCGATATCGATAGTGATATCCTTAATCTTCTTCACTCTGGCAATTAAAGTGATGTCGTTTATTGCTCCTTCAAGTTCTCGGACGTTTGAATCAAATTGACCAGCTAGGTATTCTAGGGTATCACTTTGGAAATGGTAGTCTAAATTCTCTGTTTTGCTTTGTAAAATGGCAATACGTGTCTCAAAGTCAGGTGGTGTGATGTTTTGCGTCAAGCCCCAGCTAAAGCGCGTGACAAGTCTTTCTTCAAGGCCCTCTAAGTGTTTAGGGCTACGATCACTAGTCAGAACAATTTGTTTTTGATTGTTATGGAGAACATTGAAAGTATTGAAAAATTCTTCCTGAGTTGCAACTTTTTTTCCACTCAGCGATTGAATATCATCAATTAACAAGAGATCGAGGCTACGGTAGGTTTTTTTGAACTTATCCATTTCACCCAGTCTCAGATGTTCAAGAAAGTCGTTTATAAAGCTTTCAGCAGGAATGTACTTAACACGCGCATCAGGAATATTTTTCAAAATCTCATTCCCAATTGCATTGAGTAAGTGAGTCTTACCAAGGCCAGGTCCTCCATAGATAAAAAGAGGATTATAGGTCAAGGCTAAATCTTCAGAAACAGCCAAAGCGGCTGATACTGCCCAAACATTCCCATCCCCTTGAATAAAATTATCAAAGGTATATTTTTCTTTTAATCCAGTATCCGAATAAGGAATAGATGCTAACTTTGGACTATAGTCATAAAGAGTTGAATTTGGAGCTTCTTCAACTTGTGAGACAGTAGTATCTTGAGGTTTGATGAAAATATAGTGGGGAGTTATCTCAGCATCATAAATCTCAAAACCAGCTACTACAATGATATCTTTTAGTTGTTTTTCCCAGACCATTTCCATTTCAGATCGTGGTAAAAATATAGTGGCAACATTTTCTTCTACCTTAATGAGTTCAGCTTGAATAGCATAGAAATCATACATGGAACGAGTTAGTCTTTCTTGTGCAAATTCTAATATACGATTCCAAAATTGTTTTTCTTTCAATCCTTTCTCCTCCTTTACTATTTAAAAGTTTAATGCTAGATTTATTTTACCATAGATAGCAAGAATTTTCCACAAGCTGTGAAAAATAATCCACAATGTTATCAAGTTTTATCCACAGGTTGGGGATAAAATCAGAAACTGTTGATTTATGAAGCTTTTTTTTGAAAAAAATAGTGGATAACCTTGTGAGATAAAAAAATAAAAGAACAGCCTTATTTCAGGCTGTTGATAATTCTACTGTATTCTTCTTGATTTGAAAAAGAAATAATGATTTTTCCACTGTCTTTTTTAGACAGTTTGATTTCTACATCTAATCCGAGTAGTTTTTTTAACTGTTCTTTTTCATTTTGTATGAAATGATTCGTTTTTTGAAGTTTCTTTTGTTTTTTCTCTGTCAGAAGAGATTCTAATTTCCTTACAGAAATGTCTTCACATATAATCCGTTGAAAGAAATAGTCTTGTTGTTCCTTATTTAACCCAACTAGAGAACGCGCATGGGCTTGTGATAGTTTGCCATTTTCTACTTCTGAAAGGATCTGTTCTGACAAGGACAGCAAGCGAATGGAGTTGCTGATATATGGACGAGACTTCCCCATTTTATCTGCAATTTCAGCATGGGTAAATCCTTTCTCTACAAGAGATTCATAGGCGCGTGCTTCTTCTATTGGATTTAAATTTTCTCTTTGCAAATTTTCAATGATGGACTGGACCATCATTTCTTGATCTGAAAGCTGTTTAACAACAGCTGGGATATACCTTAGACCAGCTAAAAGTGAAGCCCGATAGCGTCTCTCTCCTGCAAGGATTTCATAACCAATAACAGGAGATTGACGAACAATAATCGGTTGAATGACCCCATTTTCTTTGATAGACTGTGCTAGTTCATGTAGTTTTTCTCCATCAAATTCTTTTCGAGGTTGATAGGGATTTTTTTGTATATCCGTGATAGAAATCATTTCAAATTTTTCCATGATTCTACACTAACACATCTTTTCTCTTATGTAAAGCTTTCTTTAAATAGATGTCAATTAAGATTCTAAATCACCTGAACTCTTGTCAAGTTTAATAGATGTAGTTTCTTCTTTACTGTTACGATAGTAAGTTATCTTAATGGTGTCTCCGATAGAATGATTGTAAAGAGCACTTTGTAAATCTGTTGATGAAGCAATCTCCTTGTCATCTACTTTTGTAATAACATCGTATTTTTCAAGGTGACCATTGGCAGGCATATTACTTTGCACAGAACGAACAACTACACCAGATGTTACATTGCTTGGAATATTCAGTCTTCTAAGATCACTTGTATTAATATTTGAGAGATTGACCATTTGGATGCCCAAAGCTGGACGAGTCACTTTTCCGTTCTTTTCTAACTGTTCAATAATATTGATAGCATCATTTGCAGGGATTGCAAAACCAAGACCTTCTACAGATGTTCCTCCATTTGTGGCAATTTTACTTGAGGTAATTCCGATAACCTGTCCTTGAATATTGATAAGTGGGCCACCAGAGTTACCTGGGTTAATAGCAGTATCAGTTTGGATAGCTTTTGTAGAAATGGCTTGTCCATCTTCAGACTTTAAGGACACATTTCGATTAAGACTAGATACAATACCCTGAGTGACAGTATTTGCATATTCAGAACCCAATGGGCTACCAATAGCAATGGCAGTTTCTCCTACGGTTAACTTGCTAGAATCACCAAACTCAGCTACTGTTGTCACTTTTTCTGAAGAGATTTTGACGACAGCAATATCAGAGAAAGTGTCCGCTCCGACAATTTCTCCGGGTACTTTAGTTCCATCTGACAAACGAATATCTACTTTGCTGGCGCCATTTATAACGTGATTATTGGTGACGATGTAAGCTTCTTTATCATTCTTCTTATAAATAACCCCAGATCCTTCACTAGAGATTTGCTGAGAATCTGTATCAGTCTCCTCATTGCCAAATACGCTATTTTGTCTATTTGCTGAATAAGTAATAACAGAAACAACGGCATCTTTTACTTTGTTAACAGCCTGTGTTGTTGAATTTTCATTCTTATAGGCAGTCTGTGTAATAGTACTATTGTTGTTCGAGCTACTTACAGTACTTTTTTGAGTTAGTTGATTTATTGAAAAGCTACCCAAGGCTCCACTAATAAAGCTAATGACGATAACGACTAATAATTGAAACCATTTTTTGTAAAATGTTTTTAGATGTTTCATATTTGCCTCCATTTTTTTGAAATTACTGAAAGTATAAACTGACTAGCTTAATTATAACTTAAACACAAAAGTTTTTCACAGATTGTGGATAACTTTAAAAAATCTGTGGTTTTCTCGGCTAAAATTAACCTTTTATTTTGTGAATAAGGTGTGAAAAAATAGAGAATATGTTAGAATAGAGTCATGAAAATTAAAGTTGTAACAGTTGGGAAACTGAAAGAAAAGTATTTAAAAGATGGTATTGCAGAGTATTCAAAACGAATTTCTCGATTTGCTAAGCTTGAAATGATAGAGCTGGCAGATGAAAAAACACCAGATAAGGCCAGTGAATCAGAAAATCAAAAGATTTTAGAAATAGAAGGTCAGAGAATTTTATCAAAAGTTGGTGACCGTGATTTCGTGATTGTGTTGGCTATCGAAGGGAAAACTTTCTCCTCAGAAGAATTTAGTAAACAATTAGAAGAAGCTTCTATAAAAGGATTTTCTACTCTTACATTTATTATTGGAGGGAGTCTGGGACTAGCACAGGATGTAAAAAAGAGAGCCAATCTCTCTGTTAGTTTTGGTCGTTTAACCTTGCCCCATCAGTTAATGAGACTAGTCCTTGTTGAACAAATCTATCGAGCTTTTACAATACAGCAGGGCTCGCCCTATCATAAATAGAAAATTGACTTTCAATTGAATTTTTGGTAGAATAGCTGTATTAGGTCTCATAGCTCAGCTGGATAGAGCATTCGCCTTCTAAGCGAACGGTCGCAGGTTCGAATCCTGCTGGGATCAATATAGTAGCAAAGCTGGGAATTTTCCCGGCTTTTTTCTTAAAAAAGTACACTTGGGGAGAAAAAAATGACAGTTGAGAGAATTTTATCTAAAACGAAATTCCATTTTGTATAATAGTTTTTGTAAGTTAGTTTACAAGAAAAAAACATTTTAGGAGATTTTATTATGAAAAACACAGTTAATTTAGATAAGTTTGTAGAATTGAAGGAAAAAGACTTGCAAAATATTCAAGGTGGGGAGATAAGGCAAACACATAATATTTTCTTTAATTTCTTTAAAAGAAGATAAAGGAGTGGAATAATGGATTTTCTTGCAGTATTAGTTGTGATATTACATATTTTTATTATTAGTAAAAGTTACTATTTAATATGTAAAAATAAAATAAATATAAAAGAACTATGCTTTTTTGGTGGTTATACATTCCTAGTAGAATCAGTATTTGAACTTTCCTTTTATTTTATATACTTAGATGGATTAGGAATTGAAAAATTTTTATTTCCTTTGGTATTATATTCATATTTTAGATTTATTAAAAAGTATGAGAAGTATAGAGGAGTATTCTTAAGTTTACTACTATCCCTTTTATATAATAGCACTCATACCTTTCTATCCGTAACTTTATCCTCTATAATAGGAGATGATACTGCCCTACAATATCATAGTCTATTCTTTTTAGTTGTAGTGGCGTTGACTTATGTTGTTATCGTAACAATCATTCGTTATTTCCATTTGGAACTAAACTATTTTGACAAAGATTATCTCTATCCTTTCTTGAAAAAAGTCTTTTTTGCTTTACTACTTCTACATGTTGTATCTTTCATTTCAGATATGGTAAGTACGATTAAACATTTGAATAGTTTTGGAAGTATTTTATCATCTATTGTCTTTATCTCTTTACTTTTGACCTTTTTTGCAATGAATTCGCATAAAGAAAAAATGGAGAAAGAGATTGCTTTGAAGCAGAAGAAATTTGAACAAAAACATTTACAGAATTATACAGATGAAATTGTCGGACTGTATAATGAAATCCGTGGTTTTAGACATGACTATGCTGGGATGCTTGTCAGCATGCAGATGGCAATTGACAGTGGTGATTTACAGGAAATTGACAGAGTTTACAATGAAGTTTTGGTCAAAGCAAATCACAAACTGCGTTCAGATAAGTATACTTACTTTGACTTGAACAACATAGAAGATTCAGCTTTACGAAGTTTGGTTGCTCAGTCAATTGTATATGCTCGAAATAATGGTGTAGAGTTTACACTGGAAGTAAAAGATACGATTACCAAGCTTCCAATAGACCTGCTGGATTTAGTTCGTATTATGAGTGTTTTATTGAACAATGCTGTCGAAGGATCGGCTGATAGTTATAAAAAGCAGATGGAAGTAGCAGTTATTAAGATGGAAACTGAAACAGTGATTGTGATTCAGAATTCATGTAAAATGACGATGACTCTTTCAGGAGATCTATTTGCTTTAGGATTCTCTACTAAGGGAAGAAATCGTGGAGTCGGATTAAATAATGTGAAAGAATTATTAGATAAGTACAATAATATTATTTTAGAAACAGAGATGGAAGGCAGTACATTTAGACAAATCATTAGATTTAAGAGGGAATTTGAATGAAAGTTTTAATTTTAGAAGATGTTATTGAACATCAAGTGAGACTAGAGAGAATATTGGATGAAATTTCGAAAGAATCGAATATTCCAATATCATACAAGACAACGGGAAAAGTTCGTGAGTTTAAGGAATATATCGAAAATGATGAAGTAAACCAGCTTTATTTTCTAGATATTGATATTCATGGAATTGAGAAAAAAGGGTTTGAAGTTGCTCAGTTTATTCGTCATTACAATCCTTACGCTATTATCGTCTTTATTACCAGTCGATCAGAGTTTGCGACTCTCACCTATAAATACCAGGTATCAGCCTTAGATTTTGTTGATAAGGATATCAATGATGAGTTATTTAAGAAGAGAATTGAGCAAAATATATTCTACACGAAGAGTATGTTACTTGAAAATGAAGATGTTGTAGATTATTTTGACTACAATTACAAGGGAAATGATTTAAAAATTCCTTACCATGATATTTTGTATATTGAAACGACAGGTGTCTCTCATAAATTACGCATTATTGGTAAGAATTTTGCCAAAGAGTTTTACGGTACCATGACAGATATTCAGGAAAAGGACAAACATACTCAGAGATTTTATTCTCCTCATAAGTCATTTTTGGTAAATATAGGTAATATCAGAGAAATTGATCGAAAAAATCTAGAAATTGTTTTCTATGAAGATCATCGTTGTCCTATTTCAAGATTAAAAATTAGAAAATTAAAAGATATTCTAGAGAAAAAATCTCAAAAGTAATTGACAATTAGCAAGAAATTGATATAATGGTTATATCTGCTACAGATAGAAGGTCCGTTGGTCAAGGGGTTAAGACACCGCCTTTTCACGGCGGTAACACGGGTTCGAATCCCGTACGGACTATTTTATCCGCCATAGCTCAGTTGGTAGTAGCGCATGACTGTTAATCATGATGTCGTAGGTTCGAGTCCTACTGGCGGAGTATAGATAAAAGGGAACACAGTGTTGTTCCCTTTTTTGCATCAATTTGTATCACCAAGCATCTTCATAAGGAAGTCTGTTATTTCTTGAGGACTTTCTTTTTTTCCATGTGCAATCCAAGTTTGGCAAACACCAAAAAGTGCGTGAGTTAGATAGATGCTACTGTATTCTAATTCAGTGGTATTGAGATTCAGTTGCATAAAGCGTTTTTGTAAATCTGTGCTGAGCATGATATGAAGTTTATTTCTTAAGAAATTTTGGATTTCTTTGGTCCCATTTTCAGAAAGAAGAGCAGCCAGAAGTGGTTCTGACTCTAGATATTCAAAGACTTCTAGAATAGCGTCTCTTTTGTGATGAGCATGTTTTTGAAAAATATATTCAAATGTATGAAATAGCTTGCTTTGATAGTGCTCAATCATATCATACTTATCCTTATAGTGAGTATAGAAGCTGGAACGACTAATTCCGGCTTTTTCTGCTAACTTGACAGTAGAAATTTGATCAAATGGCTGTTCCATCAGTAATTGTACCATAGCATTTTCAATAGTTCGCTTTGTTTTTAAGCGTTTGTTACTTTCTTGCATACTTCCTCCTTGTGAACAAATTAGACTATGTGTCTAAAAATTGATTTTTTATCTTGTAATTTAGATTTTTTAATGTATAATCTATTATATCAAAATTTTAGACAATATGTTTAAAAAAGGAGAAACTATGTTTAAAGAATGGAAAGCAATTTTTAAAAAACCAACCTTTATTATTGTCATGATAGGAATTTCTCTTATTCCCGCTCTGTACAATATCATATTTTTATCCTCAATGTGGGATCCATATGGTCAAGTGTCTGACTTACCTGTGGCAGTTGTCAATAATGATAAAGAGGCCTCTTATAATGGTAATAGCATGTCTATAGGAAAAGACATGGTGTCTAATTTAGAGCAAAATAAATCATTGGATTTTCATTTTGTAGATGAAGAAGAAGGTAAGAAGGGTCTAGAAAACGGTGATTATTATATGGTAGTCACTTTGCCAAGTGACTTGTCTGAAAAAGCAGCTTCTATTTTAACGGATCACCCTGAGCAAATGCAAATCGATTATCAGACTTCAAGTGGTCATAGCTTTATTGCCAGCAAGATGAGTGATTCTGCAATGACACAATTAAAGCAGAGTGTTTCTACCAATGTAACCGAGACCTATACTAAAGCTTTATTCAACAAAATGGTCGATTTAAAGGATGGTATGAGTCAAGCAGCTTCTGGAAGTGAAAAACTAACTGATGGAGCGAATCAGTTAGTGGCAGGAAGTCAAACATTAACTATTAACCTAAACTCTTTAGCAGCTTCAAGTTTAACATTTTCAAATGGAACGGAGCAGTTTACTAAAGGATTATCCTCTTATGTCTCTGGTGTTGAACAACTTCATCTTGGCTTAGGGAATTTTAATAGTGGTTTAGTTACATATACTGGTGCAGTGAGTCAATTAGATAGTGGGTTAGGTCAATTATCTTCTAAAAGCCCTGAATTAGTGAGGGGAATTAATCAATTATATACTGGTGTAGAATCTTATACTGGCGGTGTTTCTAAGCTCAATGCTGGTCTTAATCAATTTTCATCTGGTGTTAGTGCCTATACAAATGGAGTGGGAAATCTTGCAACAGGTGCTAATCAGTTATCTAATCAATCAGCTACACTTCGAATGGGTGTGGAGCAATTAAGTGAAGGGATTCAACAACTTTCTAGCAAGTTAGATACTTCGTCTGAGCAAAAAGATCAAATTAATAAATTATCTTCTGGTTTGAATCAGTTAAATCAAGCTATTCAAAATATTGATGTTGGAGATACAAAACAATTAGATTCTGTTTTATCAAGTATAGTATCTCTTTCTAATCAAATGTTAGCAAGTGTTCAGTCTGATAAAGCGACTACATTAGCCAATATTCAATCGACAGCAGCTTATCAATCATTGACAAGTGAGCAACAAGCTGAGATAAGCGCTTCTGTATCTCAAAATTCGACTGATAGTATTCAATCGGCTCAGTCAATTGTAGCTTTAGCTCAAGGTTTACAGGGAAGTTTGGAAAACTTACAAAATCAGTCTTTTAATCTTTCGACTTTAAAAAATCAAGCTAATCAAGTATTACCTATCGCTTCTAGTTCTTTGACAGAATTGTCAAGTGGATTAACAGAGATACAAGGAGCTGTTGCTAGCAAATTAGTTCCTGCCAGTCAGTCTATTACATCAGGTGTAAATGCATATACTGCAGGTGTTGATAAAGTTTCTCAAGGCGCAAGTCAACTAAGTGAAAAGAATTCCACCTTGACAGGTAGTTTGGACCAATTAGTTTCAGGCTCAACTACCTTGACACAAAAATCTTCTAACTTGACAGCAGGAGTTGGTCAATTAGTTGAAAAAACTCCAGAATTAGTGTCTGGTATTGAAAAATTATCAACTGGCTCTAACCAATTGAATCAAAAGAGTCAAGAATTGATAGCAGGAGTTGATAAATTGCAATCAGGCTCTAGCCAACTAGCTGACAAATCCAGTCAGTTAATTTCAGGTGCTTCTCAATTAGAAAGTGGAGCTAATAAATTGGCAAATGGAGCTGGGAAACTAGCAGAAGGTGGAACAAAGTTAACTTCTGGCTTGGAAGGTTTACAGACAGGAGTTGCTTCTTTAGGACAAGGATTGAGTAATGCCAGTGATCAACTCAAATCAGCATCTACGGAATCTAAAAATGCAGAGATTTTATCAAATCCTCTCAGTCTTTCCAAAACAGACAATGATCAAGTTCCTGTAAATGGAGTTGCAATGGCTCCTTATATGATATCAGTTGCTCTTTTTGTTGCAGCAATATCAACAAATATGATCTTTGCGAAGCTGCCTTCAGGACGTCATCCAGAGAGCCGTTGGTCTTGGTTGAAATCTAGAGCTGAAATAAATGGTATGATAGCTATTTTAGCAGGGATTTTGGTATATGGAGGAGTTCATCTTATTGGTCTAACTGCTAATCATGAAATGAGAACATTTATTCTCATCATCTTAACAAGTTTAGTATTCATGTCTATGGTTACAGCTTTAACAACATGGAATAGCCGTATAGGAGCTTTCTTCTCTCTTATCTTGCTTTTATTACAGTTAGCATCAAGTGCAGGTACTTACCCACTTGCTTTGACAAATGATTTCTTTAGAGCCATTAATCCTTGGTTACCAATGAGTTATTCAGTTTCTGGATTACGAGAAACAATCTCTATGACAGGAAATATTCATCAGCAAGTCATTTTCCTAGCTGTCATACTAGCTCTATTTACTGGTTTAGGTATGCTAGCCTATCAACCTAAGAAAATGGAAGAATATTAAAAAAATCGACCAATTGGTCGATTTTTTTATGTATTAGATGTCTTTCGTTTGTGATTATAAATTCCAAATAGTAAAAGTGAAGTAAAGGAACAGATTGATCCAGTAATAAAACCATTGGGAATAAAGGAAAGTGTAATAATTTCTTTTCCCTTAGGAACGTCAACTTTCATAAAGCCAGTTTGAGCTTGTTTAATCTCTATTTTCTTACCATCTTGGTAGGCAGACCAACCTTTGTCATAAGGAATGGTGAAAAAAATAGATGTATCTTGTTGGACATCATATGTAGCAAAAACCTTGTTTTTAGAAGTTGATACTGTTACAGGCTGTTCTTTAATTTTTTGAATTGCCTCAGTTAAAGTTTGGGTATCTAAACGATAGAAGGTAGGAGATTCAAATGATACCTGTGAATTTCCAGGGAAACTAACATTAATATTGAAAGTTTTTTTCTCTTTAGTATATCCTAGATTAAAGAAGGAGAAGACATTATCAGTTGTAAAAGTTTTCTTTTCCCCATTTACAAGGATGTCAACCTTTTTTTGTTTGTCATTAGAAAAGTGAAGATTTGTGAAAGAAAGATAAACTTGGCTGTTTTCTGGCACTTCAATTTGATATTGGATTGCTGCATCCTCATTTGAAGAACTTGTAACAGTAATCAAATCATCAGTGTTTTCAGTTTTTTCATAAGGTATTGGAGAAAAATAATCAAAATTTGTGTTAGCAAGTTGATTTAAAAACGAGGCTTGATTATCTAAAGTATGTTCAGTGAACTTGACATCGTTGTAAATAGATTGACTAGCAAAGGCAATTGGAAGAGAGAACTGATTTTCATATAGAGTAAGATTATCTTTTTGATATACATCTTGGAATCCATACTTATCAATAGGACTGTCTGAGATATTGTACTGGATGCCAAATAAACTATCAGCCAAAATACTATTATTGGCATAACGGAGATTGAGATTAGTCCCAGAGGATTTAAAACCAAGTTTATCCAAAGTAGAGCTTGCTGAACGGTTTCGAACAGATGAAAATTGAGATATTCCATTGTAGTTAAATTTCATACTGTCATTTCCTGTCTGAGTTTGTAGTTTTTCAGTACGAATAAATGGATCCTCAATATATGTTGAGAAAGATTCCATAGCTCGGATATCTCTACTATATGCACTTCGAGAAGCAAATCCCCATTCCTTTGCAATTCCATCTATTTGAGATGAAGCATTTAAACTTATTTCAACCATTATAAATAAAGAGATTAGAATGGCAAATAGATTTACAGAGATAAACTTTTTGATAAATGCAAGGAGTAAAAGCGAATAGACAACCAAAAATTCAAGAGTAAGCAGAATATTCAAATCTGTTAAAAAAGAATAATGTGATTTTAGATAGATGGTAGCTAAAAATCCTGTTACTACAAGAAAAAGCGAAACTAAAAAGTTCCAGATTTTAATGTCCCTTAGACGATTTAAGACTTCCGCTGCTGTGTAAATTAACAAGGTAGAGAATATCCAAGCATAGCGATGTAAAAACATGTTTGGAGTATGCATTCCTTGCCAAAATAAATCAAGAGCTTCTATATAAAAGCTTGCAATTAGAAATGTAAAGAAGATTGCATAGATAAGTTTCACGTGAAACTTAATAGATTTCAGCGTAAAAAATAAAATGGTCAAAATAAAGGGGAGTAGTCCAACAAAAATCATTGGGATGGCCCCATACTTTGTTGTGTCAAAGGAACCAATGAATTGCTTAGCAAAGAAATCAAGATACCAGCTACTTTCAGTTTGAAACTTTGTAACTTCAGTTAATTTTTCCCCATGTGTCTGTAAATCAAACAGAGTTGGAAGAGTCATAATCAAACTAGCCATACCAGCTAAAAAGGAGGTGGCAACAAAATCAAGAAAAGATGATTTTCGAGTTTTAAAGTCCCAAGAAATTTGACAGAGATACCAGAAAATAAGAAACAATGCTGTCATATAGCCAAAATAATAATTTTGGATAAATAAAATTGACAGACTTGTAAAGTATAATGAGGATTTCTTTTCAGTTATAAGTATTTGTAAACCAGTTATAATTAAAGGAATCAAGATAAAAACATCCAACCAGGTTTTTATCTCTAATTGACTGACAGTGAAACTCATCAGAGCATAGGAAGTGGATAAGGCTAGTTTTAAAGGTTTAGGAATCGATTGAAATAATTTATTTAAACTAAAGTAAGTTGACAATCCAATCAATCCAAATTTTAAGAGAGTTGTCAGATAGACAGCATCTGGCATATTCGTTAGATCAAAAAAGTAAACCAGAGGCGCGAGAAAACTACCCAAGTAATAACTAGATAGGGCATAGAAATTTAATCCGAGGCCACTTGTAAAGGTGTAAAACAGACTACCATTTCCATGTAGGATATTCCTTAGAGTTATATCAAAAATAACGTATTGATGAAAGCCATCTCCTAATAGAGGAGAGTTGTCACTATTCCAGTAGATACCTTGAGATAGGTATACTCCTGTCATAATCAATACAGGAATGATGAAAGAAACAAAATAGGTCCAATATGTTTTAAAAAATGATTTCATGTTACCTCGTAGAATGATAGAAAACTCAGTGGGTTACCCCAACTGAGTTTTGAAGTCTTATTTAATCTTTCCAAAGTTCTTTAACTTTTGCTTGTACTTCTGCATTTTCTAGGAATTCATCATAGGTTTCATCGATACGATCGATGACGCCATTTTTAGACAAGACAATGATATGGTTAGCTAAAGTTTGAATAAACTCGTGGTCATGACTGGCAAAGATGATTGATTCTTTAAAGTTTTTCAATCCATCATTCAAGCTTGAGATAGATTCCAAGTCCAAGTGATTGGTTGGATCATCGAGGACAAGCACATTTGATTTCAAGAGCATGAGTTTTGAAAGCATGACACGGACTTTTTCTCCCCCTGACAAGACATTTACAGGTTTGTTAACCTCATCTCCAGAGAAGAGCATACGGCCGAGGAAACCGCGTAGGAAAGTATTGTCATCTTCTTCTTTACTTGCAAATTGACGCAACCAGTCAAGGATTGATTCTCCCCCTGCAAAATCAGCTGAGTTATCTTTTGGTAGGTAAGATTGACTAGTTGTAACTCCCCACTTGACAGTTCCTTCATAGTCAATATCTCCCATGATTGCACGAATTAATGCAGTCGTTTGGATGTCATTCTGTCCAATAAGAGCTGTCTTATCACCTGGACGCAAGATAAAGCTGATATTATCTAAAATAGTCTCACCATCAATCTTTACAGTTAGATTTTCTACTGTCAAGAGATCATTACCAATTTCACGCTCCGCTTTAAAGTTGATAAATGGATATTTACGACTAGATGGAACAATCTCTTCTAGCTCAATCTTATCAAGCATTTTCTTACGTGATGTTGCTTGTCTTGATTTAGAAGCATTAGCAGAGAAACGAGCTACGAATTCTTGCAATTGCTTAATTTTTTCTTCTGCTTTAGCATTACGGTCTGCTAGCAATTTAGCAGCAAGCTCAGAAGATTCCTTCCAGAAGTCATAGTTTCCGACGTAGAGTTTGATTTTTCCAAAGTCAAGGTCAGCCATGTGAGTACATACTTTATTCAAGAAGTGACGGTCATGAGATACTACGATAACTGTGTTATCAAAGTCAATCAAGAAATCTTCTAACCATGTAATTGATTGGATATCCAAACCATTGGTTGGCTCGTCCAAGAGAAGAACATCTGGTTTACCAAAAAGTGCTTTAGCAAGGAGAACCTTTACTTTCTCACCGTTGGCCAATTCACTCATATTTTGGTAGTGCAACTCTTCTGGGATATTTAGGTTTTGAAGTAGTTGAGAGGCTTCACTTTCTGCTTCCCAGCCTCCAAGCTCGGCAAACTCTCCTTCAAGTTCGGCAGCACGGACTCCGTCCTCATCTGAGAAATCTTCCTTCATGTAGATGGCATCTTTCTCTTTCATGATGCTATAAAGTTTTTCATTTCCCATGATAACAACATCAATGGCACGTTCATCTTCATAGTCAAAGTGATTTTGACGAAGAACAGAGAGACGTTCATCTGGACCAAGAGAGATGTGACCAGTAGTAGGTTCGATATCTCCAGCTAAAATTTTTAAAAAGGTAGATTTTCCGGCACCATTAGCACCGATTAATCCATAAGTATTTCCTTCTGTAAATTTGATATTGACATCATCAAAAAGTTTGCGATCACTAAAACGTAGTGAAACATCAGATACTGTAAGCAATGTTTTTCTCCTATATGTGTAATATATTCATTCTACTAGAAAATACGGAAATATTCAAATTTTTATCTGTCAATTTTATGTAAATTAAATTTACAGCACACTTTACACAAATCCGTAAATAGCAAGGTTGATTTATTTTGATAAATTGCGGTTATTTCATTAAAAAAATGCTATAATTGAAAGGACTATATCGAAGGAGAACAAAATGACTAAACCCATTATTTTAACAGGAGACCGTCCAACAGGAAAATTGCATATTGGGCATTATGTTGGAAGTCTCAAAAATCGAGTATTATTACAGGAAGAGGATAAGTATGACATGTTTGTGTTCTTGGCTGACCAACAAGCTTTGACAGATCATGCCAAAGATCCTCAAACCATTGTAGAGTCTATCGGAAATGTGGCTTTGGATTACCTTGCAGTTGGATTGGATCCAAGTAAGTCAACTATTTTTATTCAAAGCCAGATTCCAGAGTTGGCTGAGTTGTCTATGTATTATATGAATTTAGTGTCATTAGCACGTTTGGAGCGCAATCCAACTGTCAAGACAGAAATTGCTCAGAAGGGATTTGGAGAAAGCATTCCGACAGGATTTTTGGTTTATCCAATTGCACAAGCAGCTGACATCACAGCCTTTAAGGCCAACTATGTTCCTGTTGGGACAGATCAGAAACCAATGATTGAGCAGACTCGTGAAATTGTTCGTTCTTTTAACAATGCATATAACTGTGATGTCTTGGTAGAACCGGAAGGTATTTATCCAGAAAATGAGAGAGCAGGGCGTTTGCCTGGTTTAGATGGAAATGCTAAAATGTCTAAATCACTCAATAATGGTATTTATTTAGCTGATGATGCGGATACTTTGCGTAAAAAAGTAATGAGTATGTATACAGATCCAAATCATATCCGCGTTGAGGATCCAGGTAAAATTGAAGGAAATATGGTTTTCCATTATCTAGATGTTTTTGGTCGTCCAGAAGATGCTCAAGAAATTGCTGACATGAAAGAACATTATCAACGAGGTGGTCTTGGTGATGTGAAGACCAAGCGTTATCTACTTGAAATATTAGAACGTGAACTTGGTCCTATTCGTGAGCGCCGTATTGAATTTGCTAAGGATATGGGAGAAGTTTATAATATGCTTCAAAAAGGTAGTGAAAGAGCGCGTGAAGTTGCAGGTCAAACTCTATCTGAGGTTAAAGGAGCAATGGGACTTCATTACTTTAACTAAGTTTATTTTACAAGAAACTATCATTTCTATCTTGAAGAAAAGATAGTTTTTTATTTACCCCTGTAACATTTGACAAATTTTTATAGAATGGTATGATAGATACAATATAAAAAGAGTCAAGCTCAAAAAGAAAGAAAAGAGGAAACTTCGAATGTCTAATTGGGACACTAAATTTTTGAAAAAAGGTTTTACCTTTGATGATGTATTGCTTATTCCAGCTGAAAGTCATGTGTTGCCTAACGATGCAGATTTAACAACTAAATTGGCAGATAATCTGACTTTAAATATCCCAATTATTACCGCTGCCATGGACACAGTTACAGAGAGTCAAATGGCCATTGCTATTGCTCGTGCAGGTGGTCTCGGAGTTATCCATAAAAACATGTCAATTGCTCAACAAGCAGACGAGGTTCGTAAGGTAAAACGTTCTGAAAATGGAGTTATTATTGATCCCTTCTTCTTGACACCTGAACATACAATTGCTGAAGCAGATGAGCTTATGGGGCGTTACCGCATCAGTGGTGTTCCAGTTGTTGAAACACTTGAAAATCGTAAATTGGTTGGTATTTTGACAAACCGAGATCTTCGTTTTATTTCAGATTATAACCAACCAATCTCAAATCATATGACTAGTGAAAATCTTGTTACTGCTCCTGTGGGTACAGATCTTGCAACAGCTGAGAGCATTCTTCAAGAACACCGTATTGAAAAACTTCCGTTGGTAGATGAAGAAGGTCGTCTTTCTGGTTTGATTACTATCAAAGATATTGAAAAAGTTATTGAGTTTCCAAATGCCGCTAAAGATGAGTTTGGTCGTCTACTAGTTGCAGGTGCAGTAGGTGTTACTTCAGATACATTTGAACGTGCAGAGGCTCTTTTTGAAGCAGGAGCAGATGCGATTGTTATTGATACTGCACATGGTCATTCTGCAGGTGTCTTGCGTAAAATTGCTGAGATTCGTGCTCACTTCCCAGATCGTACTTTGATTGCTGGAAATATTGCAACAGCTGAGGGTGCACGTGCCCTTTATGAAGCAGGTGTAGACGTTGTCAAAGTTGGTATTGGGCCAGGTTCAATCTGTACAACTCGTGTGATTGCTGGTGTCGGTGTTCCGCAAGTAACAGCTATCTATGATGCTGCAGCTGTTGCGCGTGAATATGGTAAAACGATCATTGCTGACGGTGGAATCAAGTATTCTGGAGATATTGTAAAAGCCCTTGCTGCAGGTGGAAATGCTGTTATGCTTGGATCAATGTTTGCTGGAACAGACGAAGCACCAGGTGAAACTGAAATCTTCCAAGGACGTAAATTCAAGACTTACCGTGGTATGGGATCAATCGCAGCAATGAAGAAAGGTTCAAGCGATCGTTATTTCCAAGGTTCTGTCAATGAAGCAAACAAACTTGTTCCAGAAGGAATTGAAGGTCGTGTTGCTTATAAAGGTGCGGCAGCTGATATCGTCTTCCAAATGATTGGAGGTATTCGCTCTGGTATGGGTTACTGTGGTGCAGCTAACCTTAAAGAACTACACGATAATGCTCAATTTATAGAAATGTCTGGTGCTGGTTTGAAAGAGAGCCATCCTCATGATGTACAAATTACTAATGAGGCACCAAATTATTCTATGTAAAAAACAATCAAAAGAACTCCTGCGAAAACAGGAGTTCTTTTACGATGTTGTCAATTTTCATTTACAGTAACTTTACCATCCTGAATAGTGAAGATACTTAGATTTTCTGGCAGATTTTGAAGATGATCTAAGCTGGTTGTTGTGATAAAGGTTTGGATTGAATGAGAAATTGTTTCTAATAATTTTAGTTGTCGAGTGTTGTCAAGTTCGCTCATAACATCGTCAAGCAATAATATCGGAGATTCTGTAGTAATACTTTCCATTAACTCGATTTCTGCTAATTTTATAGAGAGGACGAGACTACGATGTTGACCTTGACTTCCAAAACTAGCATCCATCCCATTTATATAAAAAGAAATGTCATCTCGATGAGGACCGACACCAGTATTCTTTTTAAATAAATCTCTGGATCTACTTTTTTCTAAAGCAATTTTGAAAGATTCGGATAAGCCTTCTTTGTCAGTTAGCTTGACAGAAGATTGATAGGATATTGACAACTCTTCAATCTGATTAGAGAGTTCAAAATGTTTCTTACGGCCAAAATATTCTAGTTTTTTTATGAAATCTAAGCGGTGATTCATTACACGACATCCATAATCGATTAGCTGATCATCTAAGACTGAAAGGAAGGTTTCATCTATTTTTTGAGCTGATTTTAGATAAGTGTTTCTTTGTTTTAGGATGTGGTTATAATTGGTTAAGTCTGATAGATAGATGGGCTTAATTTGTCCAAGCTCCATATCAATGAATTTTCGTCGAACTGAAGGTGCTCCTTTAATTAGTTGTAAATCTTCAGGAGCAAATAAGACAACATTCATGTGTCCGACATAATCTGAAAGTCGTGCCTGTTTTAAGTGATTAACTTTTGTCACACGGCCTTTTTGTGTTAGTTCGATTTCTAGAGGAATGGATCCAGTTTTTTTCTGAACGAGACCTGAAAGATGAAGTTGTTCCTCATCAAAATGAATGAGATTTTTATCTGTTCGAGTTCGATGACTGCGTGTTAAGGCTAAAAAATAGATAGCCTCTAACATATTTGTTTTACCTTGCGCATTACGTCCTAAAAAGATATTTAATTTAGGATTAAAGTCTATTTTCGTCTCTTTGTAGTTACGAAAAGTTTTGAGAGATAGGTGTTGTAGCCACATGATTATCTACCAGGGAATCGCGGAGCTTGTTTGCTTTTGGGTGATGAAGTAGGTTTTGATTTGTCTTTTTTTACTCCTTTATTCATCTCCTTAACAAGTTTAGCGATTCGTTCTTTTTCAACTTTATCAGCTTGGTATTCATCTTGTTCTTCAGAAGTAGGTTGTGTCAACAAGATGTCAATATTCATGTCAGGGATGTCAACTTTATCACCAATACGAAGTTTTTTACCACGACGACTCTCTAATTCCCCATTAAAGTAAACAGAATGTTCAGAGAGAAATGATTTGATAGCTCCTCCGCTATGTGTAATTCCAAGTTCTTTGAGTAGTGCTTGGAGGGTAATAAATTCTTCAAATAATTTGTATTCCATAATTCACCTCAATCTTTGGTATTATACCATATTTTCCTAAAAATAGTGAGAGAAACAAGGAGTAATGTAAGCGATTTTTATTTCAAAAGTGTTACAGAGAACAAGAAAATTTCAGGTTTTCGTGATATAATAGAAGTCTGTATATAAGGAGGTAAATCATGGAGTTAGTGTATGGAATTTCAACACATTTTATCCAATCAAAGAAGTTTAAAACGAACAAAATTACCGTGCGTTTTACCTCTCCATTATCCCTCGATACGATTGCAGGTCGCATGTTGAGTGCGAGTATGCTAGAAACGTCCAACCAGATGTACTCCACTTCTCAAGCTTTGAGAAGACACTTGGCCAGTCTATATGGTACAGATATGTCAACCAATTGTTTTAGAAGAGGGCAAAGTCATATTGTAGAATTGACATTTACCTATGTTCGTGATGAGTTTTTAAGTAGGAAAAATGTGCTAACTTCTCAGGTTTTGGAACTAGTAAAAGAAACTCTTTTTTCACCCGTAGTAGTTGATAATGGGTTTGATCCGGCCTTATTTGAAATTGAGAAAAAACAATTGCTAGCAAGTTTAGCAGCTGATATGGATGATTCTTTTTATTTTGCACATAAAGAATTGGATAAATTGTTTTTTCATGATGAACGTCTCCAATTGGAATATAGTGATTTACGAAATCGTATTTTAGCTGAAACTCCACAAAATTCTTATTCTTGTTTCAAAGAATTTTTGGCCAATGATCGAATAGATTTCTTTTTCCTAGGTGATTTTAATGAGGTTGAAATTCAAAATGTATTAGAATCATTTGGCTTTAAAGGTCGAAAAGGAGATGTGAAGGTTCAGTATTGTCAACCTTATTCCAATATCCTTCAGGAAGGTATGGTTCGGAAAAATGTGGGACAATCCATTTTGGAATTAGGTTATCATTGTCCTGTTGAATATGGTGATGAGCAACATTTATCCATGATTGTAATGAATGGTTTACTGGGTGGATTTGCTCACTCTAAACTATTTACAAATGTCCGTGAAAATGCTGGATTGGCTTATACTATTTCAAGTCAGCTTGATTTATTTAGTGGGTTCTTGAGGATGTATGCTGGTATCGATCGAGAAAATCGGAACCAGGCTCGTAAAATGATGAATAATCAACTGCTTGATTTAAAAAAAGGATATTTTACAGAGCTTGAATTAGAGCAGACCAAGGAAATGATTCGTCGATCTTTGTTGCTTTCTCAAGATAATCAATCTTCATTGATTGAACGTGCTTATCAAAATGCCTTACTTGGAAAATCTTCAGCAGACTTTAAAAGTTGGATTGCAAAACTCGAGCAAGTTGACAAAGATGCTATTTGTAAAGCAGCTAGTAATGTGAAACTACAAGCGATTTACTTTATGGAAGGAATAGAATGACAAAGGTTGTTTTTGAAGAAAAATACTATCCAGCTGTAAAAGAAATGGTTTATCGAACTCGTTTGGCCAACGGATTGATAGTAGCTCTTCTACCTAAAAAGGAATTTAAAGAGGTTTACGGGAGTGTAACTGTACAGTTTGGTTCGGTAGATACGCTTGTCACAGAAGTTGACGGATATGTAAAACAATATCCTGCGGGAATTGCTCATTTTCTTGAACATAAATTGTTTGAGAGAGAAAATGCTAGCGATTTGATGTCGGCTTTCACGAGTCTAGGTGCAGATAGTAATGCCTTTACAAGCTTTACAAAAACAAGCTATCTTTTTTCAGCAACGGATCATTTTTTAGAAAATTTAGACTTACTTGATGAATTGGTAACATCAGCACATTTTACTGAAGATTCCATTTTAAGAGAGCAGGATATTATCCAGCAAGAACGAGAAATGTATCAAGATGATCCGGATTCGTGTTTATTCTTTTCAACTTTAGCGAATTTGTATCCTGGTACACCTTTAGCAACTGATATAGTTGGAAGTGAGGAGTCAATTTCCCAAATCAATCTAACTAATTTGCAAGAAAATTTTACAAGATTTTACAAACCTGTAAACATGTCTCTGTTTTTAGTTGGTAATTTTGATGTGGATCAGGTACAGGATTATTTTGAAAGAAAAGAACTGGAGGATTTAGATGTTCAGGAACTAGCAAGAGAAAAGTTTGTTTTACAACCTGTAAAGCAAACAGACAGCATGAGGATGGAAGTATCTTCTCCCAAACTAGCGATTGGTGTTAGAGGTAAACAAGAAGTTGCTGAAGCGGATTGCTATCGACATCATATTTTATTAAAATTATTGTTTGCAATGATGTTTGGTTGGACTTCGGATCGTTTTCAGAAATTATATGAATCAGGTAAAATTGCCGCATCCTTATCTCTGGAAGTTGAAGTAACAAGTCGCTTTCATTTTGTCATGTTGACAATGGATACAAAAGAGCCAGTTGCTTTATCTCATCAGTTTAGGAAGGCTATTCGTAATTTTACAAAGGATTTAGATATTACAGAGGATCATTTAGATATTATTAAAAGAGAGATGTTTGGAGAATTTTTCAGTAGCATGAACTCTCTTGAATTTATTGCAACGCAATATGATGCTTTTGAAAATGGTGAGACAATTTTTGATTTGCCAAAAATTTTACAGGAAATTACTTTAGAGGATGTCCTTGATGCTGGACATCATTTAATAGATGATGGTGATATAGTTGATTTTACAATATTCCCATCGTAGTAACCTATCATAATCGATACTAGAAAGAAGGAATGACAAGTATGAGGAAAAAAACAATTGGTGAGGTTTTACGTTTAGCTAGAACCAACCAAGGGTTGACTTTAGAAGAATTACACAAAAAAACAGAAATTCAGTTGGATATGTTGGAAGCGATGGAAGCTGATGATTTTGATCAACTTCCTAGTCCATTTTATACTCGTTCTTTTTTGAGAAAGTATGCGTGGGCAGTTGAGCTAGATGAGCGAATTGTCTTGGATGCTTATGATTCTGGGAGCATGATTACTTATGAAGAAGTAGATGTTGATGAAGACGAGTTGACAGGTAGGAGACGCTCAAGTAAGAAAAATAGGACATCATTTTTACCTTTATTTTATTTTATACTCTTTGCACTATCGATTGTCATTTTTGTGACTTATTATGTTTGGAATTATCTCCAGACTCAACCGGAGCGTTCATCTGCGTCTAGTTATAGTGTGGTCCAAGCAACAAGCTCGACTAGTTCTGTAACTCCATCTTCAAGCAGTAGCTCATCTAGTAGTTCTTCGAATATGGAACCAGCTATAACGGTATCAGGTGAAGGAAATAGAGTAGAAGTTGCTTATAAAACGAGCAAGGAAACTGCAAAATTACAATTATCAGTCTCAGATGCTAGAAGTTGGATTAGTGTTTCAGAAAGTGAGCTTGAGGGTGGTGTGACCTTATCACCGGATAATAAAAGTGCGGAAACAACAGTTTCAACAAAAAATCCTGTGACCATTACCTTAGGTGTTGTCAAAGGTGTTGCTTTAACAGTAGATAATCAGACTGTTGACTTATCGAAATTAACAGCTCAGACTGGAAAAATCACTGTAACCTTTACTAAAAATTAAGGAAAAACGAATGAAAAAAGAACAAATTCCAAATCTCTTAACAATAGGTCGAATTCTCTTTATACCTATTTTTATCTTTATTTTAACAGTAGGAAATTCGATAGGGAGTCATATAGTAGCAGCTATTATCTTTGCTACTGCTAGTATTACAGATTATTTAGATGGATATTTAGCTCGTAAATGGAATGTGGTCAGTAATTTTGGCAAATTTGCAGATCCTATGGCGGATAAGCTACTAGTTATGTCTGCTTTTATTATGCTGATTGAGTTAGGTATGGCTCCAGCTTGGATTGTTGCAGTGATTATCTGTCGTGAGTTGGCTGTGACAGGTTTAAGACTTTTATTAGTTGAAACTGGTGGAACAGTTTTAGCAGCAGCAATGCCTGGAAAAATTAAAACTTTTAGTCAGATGTTTGCCATTATTTTCTTGCTATTACATTGGACTTTGCTTGGTCAAGTTCTACTTTATGTAGCCTTGTTTTTCACTATCTACTCTGGCTATGATTATTTCAAGGGTAGTGCCTATGTATTTAAAGGGACATTTGGTTCGAAATGAAATCAGTAATTGATGTAAAAAATCTTTCTTTTCGCCATAAGGAAAGTCAGGAATATTACGATGTGAAGGATATTACGTTTCACGTGAAACGTGGAGAATGGCTTTCGATTGTAGGGCATAATGGTAGTGGTAAATCAACGACGGTTCGCTTAATTGATGGCTTACTGGAAGCAGAATCCGGAGAGATTGTAATTGATGGCCAACGGCTGACTGAGGAAAATGTTTGGAATATACGTCGTCAAATCGGTATGGTTTTTCAAAATCCAGACAATCAATTTGTTGGAGCGACTGTTGAAGATGATGTTGCCTTTGGTTTGGAAAATCAGGGACTTTCTCGTCCTGAAATGAAAAAGAGAGTGGAAGAAGCTCTGGATTTGGTTGGCATGTTGGACTTTAAAAAGAGAGAGCCAGCACGTCTATCAGGTGGCCAAAAGCAACGTGTGGCTATTGCAGGTGTTGTAGCCCTAAGACCAGCTATTTTAATCCTAGATGAAGCAACGAGTATGTTGGATCCTGAGGGGCGTAGAGAACTGATTGATACAGTAAAAGGAATTCGAAAAGACTATGATATGACGGTCATTTCCATTACACATGATTTGGAAGAAGTTGCCATGAGTGATCGTGTGTTGGTCATGAAAAAAGGGTCAATTGAATCAACTAGTAGTCCAAGGGAGCTTTTCTCTCGAAATGATTTGGATCAAATTGGATTAGACGATCCTTTTGCTAATCAATTAAAACATTCTTTGAGCCAGAATGGCTATGATTTGCCTGAAAATTATTTGACAGAAAGTGAGCTAGAGGATAAACTATGGGAATTGCTCTAGAAAATGTGAGTTTTACGTATCAAGAAGGGACTCCCTTAGCTTCAACAGCTTTGTCAGATGTTTCTTTGACGATTGAAGATGGTTCTTATACGGCTTTAATTGGACACACAGGTAGTGGTAAATCAACTATTTTACAACTCTTAAATGGTTTATTGGTGCCAAGTCAAGGGAGTGTGCGGGTTTTTGATACCTTAATCACCTCGACTTCTAAAAATAAAGATATTCGTCAAATTAGAAAACAGGTTGGCTTGGTATTTCAGTTTGCTGAAAATCAGATTTTTGAAGAAACAGTATTGAAAGACGTTGCTTTTGGACCACAAAATTTTGGAGTTTCTGAAGAAGATGCGGAGCAGATTGCTCGTGAGAAACTGGCTCTGGTTGGAATTGATGAATCACTTTTTAATCGTAGTCCGTTTGAGCTATCAGGTGGACAAATGAGACGTGTCGCCATTGCAGGCATGCTTGCCATGGAGCCAGCTATATTAGTCTTAGATGAACCCACAGCAGGCCTGGATCCTCTGGGAAGAAAAGAGTTGATGAACCTGTTCAAAAAACTCCATCAGTCAGGGATGACCATTGTCTTGGTAACGCATTTGATGGATGATGTTGCTGAATATGCAAATCAAGTCTATGTAATGGAAAAGGGACGTTTAGTTAAGGGTGGTAAACCAAGTGATGTCTTTCAAGATGTTGTCTTTATGGAAGAAGTGCAGTTGGGAGTACCTAAAATTACATCCTTTTGTAAACGATTGGCTGATAGAGGCGTGTCATTTAAACGATTACCGATTAAGATAGATGAGTTCAAGGAGTCGCTAAATGGATAGTGTGATTTTGGGGCGTTATATCCCAGGGGATTCGATAGTTCACCGATTGGATCCACGTAGCAAATTGCTGGCTATGATGCTACTGATTTTGATCGTTTTTTGGGCTAATAATCCCTTGACGAATCTAATTCTTTTTATAGCGACAGGGATATTTATTGCTTTGTCAGGAGTATCTCTTTCATTTTTTATTCAGGGCTTGAAATCTATGTTTTTCTTGATTGCCTTCACAACTATCTTTCAATTGTTTTTCATTTCTAATGGGAATGTTTTGTTTGAGTTTTCGTTTGTGAGAATTACGGATTATGCTTTGCAACAAGCTGGAATTATCTTTTGTCGCTTTGTATTGATTATTTTCTTTTCAACTTTGTTAACCTTAACGACCATGCCCTTAAGTTTGGCATCAGCTGTCGAAGCTTTGTTAGCGCCTTTAAAGCGTGTGAAAGTTCCAGTTCATGAAATCGGTTTGATGCTGTCTATGAGTTTGCGTTTTGTCCCAACCTTGATGGATGATACGACGCGGATTATGAATGCACAGAAAGCGCGTGGAGTGGATTTTGGAGAAGGAAGTATTGTTCAAAAGGTGAAGGCTATGATTCCCATTTTGATTCCTCTTTTTGCGACAAGTTTAAAACGTGCGGATTCCTTGGCTATCGCTATGGAAGCGCGTGGGTATCAGGGTGGAAAAGGCAGAAGTCAATACCGACAACTGAAATGGACTCGAAAGGATACGCTGACCATTCTTGTTATTATCATACTTGGTTGTTGCTTATTTTTCTTAAAATCTTAGTAGCTTTCAGGAATTGATAAAAAGTTACTGTAACAGTTTTTGATATAAAGGTAGGGATATGAACCGTTTTAAAAAATCAAAATATGTCATTATTGTTTTTGTCACTGTTCTGCTTGTGTCAGCTCTCTTAGCGACGACTTATTCAAGTATAATTGTGACAAGATTAGGAGATGGAATCTCATTGGTTGATAGGGTTGTTCAAAAACCTTTTCAATGGTTTGATTCTGTCAAATCAGATTTGGCTCATTTGACACGAACATATAATGAAAATGAAAGTTTGAAGAAACAGATTTACCAATTAGAAGTTAAATCAAATGAGGCGGAAAGTTTAAAGATGGAAAATGAACAACTGCGCCAATTGCTTGATATGAAGTCCAAATTGCAAGCTACAAAGACTTTGGCAGCAGATGTTATTATGCGATCTCCGGTATCTTGGAAGCAGGAGTTGACCTTAGATGCAGGCAAATCAAAAGGGGCTTCTGAGAATATGTTAGCAATTGCAAATGGTGGCTTGATTGGGAGTGTCTCAAAAGTAGAGGAGAACTCTACCATGGTCAACCTTCTGACAAATACGGAAAATGCTGATAAGATTTCTGTTAAAATTCAACATGGTTCTACTACAATTTATGGAATTATTGTTGGCTATGACAAGGAAAATGAAGTTCTAAAAATTAGTCAATTAAATAGTAGTAGCGATATTAGTGCAGGAGATAAGGTGACCACTGGTGGATTAGGAAACTTTAACGTTGCTGATATTCCTGTTGGTGAAGTGGTTGCCACAACGCATAGTACGGACTACTTGACACGAGAAGTAACTGTTAAATTAAGTGCAGATACTCATAATGTGGATGTGATAGAATTAGTGGGGAATTCATAATGAGACAGTTGAAGCGGGTTGGAGTGTTTTTATTGCTTCCTTTCTTTGTTCTAATTGACGCCCATATTAGCCAGCTTCTGGGCTCATTTTTCCCCCATGTACATTTGGCTAGTCATTTTCTGTTTTTATTTCTCTTATTTGAGACGATAGAAGTATCAGAGTATCTCTATTTAGCTTATTGTTTTGTAGTGGGTTTGGTTTATGACATTTACTTTTTCCACTTGATAGGGATTGCGACTTTGTTGTTCGTCTTGTTGGGAGTATTTCTCCATAAATTTAATAGTGTTATTTTATTGAATCGTTGGACGAGAATGTTGGCAATTATTGTCATGACTTTTCTATTTGAGATGGGAGCTTATATACTTGCATTAGTGGTAGGTTTAACTGTGGATAGTATGTCTTTATTTATAGTCTATAGTTTAGTACCATCAATGATTTTGAACCTTATATGGATGATTATCTTTCAGTTTATTTTTGAAAAATTTTACCTATAAGAAAGAAATAAAAATGTAACAAAGGCGTAATATTCATTAGGCCTTTTTTTGGTATACTAGTAATGTCTTTAAAAGAAGGAGTATCTACGAAATATGAAGAAAAAAATCTTAGCGTCACTTTTATTAAGTACAGTAATGGTTTCTCAAGTAGCTGTTTTAACAACTGCGCATGCAGAAACTACTGATGACAAAATTGCTGCTCAAGATAATAAAATTAGTAACTTAACAGCACAACAACAAGAAGCACAAAAACAAGTTGATCAAGTTCAGGAGCAAGTATCTGCTATTCAAACAGAGCAATCAAACTTGCAATCTGAAAATGATAGACTACAAGCAGAATCTAAAAAGCTTGAGGGTGAAATTACAGAACTTTCTAAGAATATTGTATCTCGTAATGATTCATTACAAAAACAAGCTCGTAGTGCTCAAACAAATGGAGCTGCAACAAATTACATTAATACAATTGTAAACTCAAAATCAATTACAGAAGCTATTTCACGTGTTGCTGCAATGAGTGAAATCGTATCTGCAAACAACAAAATGTTGGAACAACAAAAAGCAGATAAAAAAGCTATTTCTGAAAAACAAGTAGCAAACAATGATGCAATTAATACAGTTATTGCAAATCAGCAAAAACTAGCTGATGATGCTCAATCATTAACTACAAAACAAGCTGAGTTGAAAGCTGCAGAATTGAATCTTGCTGCTGAAAAGGCTACTGCAGAGGATGAAAAAGCAAGTTTACTTGAGAAAAAAGCAGAAGCAGAAGCAGAAGCTAAAGCAGCTGCAGAAGCAGAAGCAGCTTACAAAGCTAAACAAGCAAGTCAACAACAAACAGTAGTTGCTTCTGGAAATACAACTTTTACAGCGCAGGTTCAAGCAGTATCTACTACTTCTTCATCATCAAGTTCATCTGAATCTAGTTCGTCTGAATCATCTTCAAGCAGTGCTTCAACAGAATCAACAAGCTACACTCCTGCACCAGTAAAACATCATCCAACATACAGTACTAACGCTTCAAGTTATCCAACTGGTGAGTGTACATGGGGAGCTAAGACATTGGCACCTTGGGCAGGAGACTATTGGGGTAATGGAGCGCAGTGGGCTACAAGTGCAGCTGCAGCAGGATTCCGTACAGGATCTACACCTCAAGTTGGTGCTATTGCATGTTGGAATGATGGTGGATATGGACACGTAGCCGTGGTTACAGCTGTTTCATCATCAACAAGTATCCAAGTATCTGAATCAAACTATGGTGGAAATCGTACAATCGGAAATAAACGTGGATGGTTCAATCCTACTACAACTTCAGAAGGTTTTGTAACATATATCTATCCAAACTAATGAATGAAACAAAGAGGCTCGATTTGAGTCTCTTTTATGATTTATATAGTTACCTGCTTTAAAAATCTATTAAAATGGCTTGAAAATATTGAAAAAGTATGGTAAAATGAAACTTGTCGTGTGAACGATAATACTCATTCTTGATGAATTGTGAAACAGTTGCCCTTGGGTCGTTTTGCGAGTTGAAGTCAAGAAGAGGAAAAAAACAAAAAGGAGAAATACTCATGGCAGTAATTTCAATGAAACAACTTCTTGAGGCTGGTGTACACTTTGGTCACCAAACTCGTCGCTGGAACCCTAAGATGGCTAAGTACATCTTCACTGAGCGTAACGGAATCCACGTTATCGACTTACAACAAACTGTAAAATACGCTGACCAAGCTTACGATTTCATGCGTGATGCAGCAGCTAATGATGCAGTTGTATTGTTCGTTGGTACTAAGAAACAAGCAGCTGATGCAGTTGCTGAAGAAGCAGTACGTTCAGGTCAATACTTCATCAACCACCGTTGGTTGGGTGGAACTCTTACAAACTGGGGAACAATCCAAAAACGTATCGCTCGTTTGAAAGAAATCAAACGCATGGAAGAAGATGGGACTTTCGAAGTTCTTCCTAAGAAAGAAGTTGCACTTCTTAACAAACAACGTGCACGTCTTGAAAAATTCTTGGGTGGTATCGAAGATATGCCTCGTATTCCAGACGTAATGTACGTAGTTGACCCACATAAAGAGCAAATCGCTGTTAAAGAAGCTAAAAAATTGGGAATCCCAGTTGTAGCGATGGTTGACACAAATACAGATCCAGATGATATCGATGTAATCATCCCAGCTAACGATGACGCTATCCGCGCTGTTAAATTGATCACAGCTAAATTGGCTGACGCTATCATCGAAGGACGTCAAGGTGAAGATGCAGCAGCAGTTGAAGCAGAATTTGCAGCTTCAGAAGCTCAAGCAGATTCAATCGAAGAAATCGTTGAAGTTGTAGAAGGCGACAACGCTTAATTTATATAAATAGTAATTACCTAGGAGGGCGGGGCTTAGCCCGGCTCTCCTATTTTTAAAAAATATAGGAGAATCAAAATGGCAGAAATTACAGCTAAACTTGTAAAAGAGTTGCGTGAAAAATCTGGTGCCGGTGTTATGGACGCTAAAAAAGCGCTTGTAGAAACAGACGGTGACATCGAAAAAGCGATTGAATTGCTTCGTGAAAAAGGTATGGCTAAGGCAGCTAAGAAAGCTGACCGTGTTGCTGCAGAAGGTTTGACTGGTGTTTATGTTAACGGTAATGTTGCAGCAGTTATTGAAGTAAACGCTGAAACTGACTTCGTTGCGAAAAACGCTCAATTCGTTGAATTGGTAAATACTACAGCTAAAGTTATTGCTGAAGGAAAACCTGCTAATAATGAAGAAGCACTTGCTTTGACAATGCCTTCAGGTGAAACTCTTGAAGCTGCATACGTATCTGCAACAGCAACTATCGGAGAAAAAATCTCATTCCGTCGCTTTGCATTGATTGAAAAAACAGACGCACAACACTTTGGAGCATACCAACATAACGGTGGACGTATCGGTGTTATTTCAGTTGTTGAAGGTGGAGACGAAGCACTTGCTAAACAATTGTCAATGCACATCGCAGCGATGAAACCAACAGTTCTTTCTTACAAAGAATTGGATGAACAATTCGTTAAAGATGAGTTGGCACAATTGAACCACGTTATCGACCAAGATAACGAAAGCCGTGCAATGGTTAACAAACCAGCTCTTCCACACTTGAAGTATGGATCAAAAGCACAATTGACTGATGAAGTGATTGCTCAAGCTGAAACTGACATCAAAGCTGAGTTGGCTGCAGAAGGTAAACCAGAAAAAATCTGGGACAAAATCATCCCAGGTAAAATGGATCGCTTCATGCTTGACAACACTAAAGTTGACCAAGCTTACACACTTCTTGCACAAGTATACATCATGGATGACAGCAAGACAGTTGAAGCATACCTTGAATCAGTTAATGCTTCAGTAGTTGAGTTCGCTCGCTTTGAAGTTGGTGAAGGTATCGAAAAAGCTGCAAATGACTTCGAAGCTGAAGTTGCAGCTACAATGGCAGCAGCCTTGAATAACTAATAATAAAAAGGAAGCCAAATTGCTTCCTTTTTTCTATGCAGTCGATCTTTATAGGGAGATGTTCCTACTTTTAAGGTATAAATAAAAAGCCCTATAATAAGGGCTAAGTGTATTTAGGAGACTACACTTCAAATTCATAGAGTGCTGTAGACAAATAACGTTCACCGTTATCTGGTGCTAGAGCAAGAACTTTTTTACCTGTACCTAATTTCTTGGCAACCTCGATGGCTCCGTAGATAGCTGCAGCTGAAGAAATACCAACAAGGAATCCTTCTTTTCCACCAATCTCACGGCCGAGTGCTAGTGCATCGTCTGATGTTACACGAACAATACCATCATAGGCATTTGTATCAAGTGTATCAGGAATAAATCCAGCTGAGATACCTTGAATTTTGTGTGGTCCAGGTTTTTCACCAGATAGAATAGCAGATTCGTCTGCCTCTACTGCAAAAACTTGAATGTTAGAATTTGCTGATTTGAGTGCATGAGAAACACCAGAAATTGTTCCACCGGTACCAACTCCAGCAACAAAGGCATCTAATCCATCTTTACCGAAAGCAGCTAGTATCTCAGCTCCTGTTGTTCTTTCGTGTACTTCTGGATTAGCTGGATTGTCAAACTGAAGAGGAAGGAAACCATCACGTTCAGCAGCGATTTCTTGGGCCTTGGCAATAGCACCTTTCATTCCTTCGCTACCAGGAGTGAGGACGAGTTCAGCGCCATAGGCTTGGATAATCTTACGGCGTTCTACACTCATAGTTTCAGGCATAACGATGACGACTTTATACCCTTTAGCAGCACCTACCCATGACAGTCCAATACCAGTGTTTCCACTTGTTGCTTCAACAATGGTAGCACCCGGTTTTAGAATACCGTCTTGTTCAGCTTTTTCAATCATGCTAAGAGCAATACGGTCTTTTACAGAAGAACCAGGGTTAAATGCTTCAAGTTTTACATAGACGTCCGCAGCACCTTCTGGCACAATATTGTTGAGTTTAACAATCGGAGTTTGACCGATTAGTTCAGTAATGTTGTTATAAATAGACATATGAATACCTCTTTGTATAAGATATCTCTAGTATAACGCTATCTATACCATTTGTAAAATATAGAAATCCTATCGAAGCGATAGGATTTTTTTATATCATAGATCAAAGCCATTAATTTTTAAGTGATTGTGACAAGCTAATTCTAGTAAATAGGTGAAAAGGAGAACGCTATCCGTTTTCTTTTTGAATTGCTTCATTTTCTAGTAGGTTTTGGCAAGTATCTTTTTATGTTGCTAATTAAAGTAGCGGTGAGAATGTCAGTGAAACACTGTATTATCTATTATTTACACTAAGTTTACAGGAGCTTCAACTTCGCGTAAACCTTGATCAGTTAAAGTGACTTTTCCATTAAAAAACTCTACAAGTGAAGCTTTAATATTTTCTTTTTCTGCTTTATCAACATAAATCATCGTATCGACTTGATCTGTAAAGTTTGTATCCAGCTCCATGAGATTATGTTCTTTAAGGAAGTTATTATATTCTTGGTACTGAGCGTAAGACATTTGAATAGCAATGCCCGCCTGTTCCTTTATTTCAATGATGCCAATTTCTTTGACAGCTAAGGCAACACTGCCAGCGTAAGCACGAATCAGTCCTCCAGCGCCTAGTTTAATGCCACCAAAGTAGCGTGTCACTACCATACAGACATTGGTGAGGTTGTGATTTTCTAGTACCCCTAGCATGGGAACGCCAGCAGTACCACTGGGCTCACCATCATCACTTGTACGTTTAATTTCACTACGTTCCCCAATAATAAATGCAGAGCAGTTATGCGTCGCTTTGTAGTGTTCTTTTTTGATGGTGGTAATGAAGTCACGAGCCTCTTCTTCGCTATAAACACGCTTGGCATGACAGATAAAGCGGGATTTTTTGATTTCTTCTTGGACTTGTCCGTCCTCTTTAATTGTTCTAAATTCCATGATTTAATTGTACTAAAAAATTATCTAAAGCGCTAGGCTTTTACGAATAAAGAAGTATGAAAGTAAATCCAAATTATCTCGGTCGTTTGTTTACTGAGAATGAATTAACAGAAGAGGAGAGTCAGTTGGCGGAGAAAATTCCAGCAATGAGAAAGGAGAAGGGGAGGCTTTTCTGTCAACGTTGTAATAGTCTTATTCTAGAAGAATGGTATTTGCCCATCGGTGCTTACTATTGTCGGGAGTGCTTAATTATGAAGAGAGTTAGGAGTGATCAATCTTTATACTATTTCCCACAGGAGGATTTTCCGAAGCAAGATGTTCTTAAATGGCGTGGTCAATTAACTCCTTTTCAAGAGAAGGTGTCAGAAGGGCTGCTTCAAGCGGTAGACAAGCAGGAGCCAACCTTGGTACATGCGGTAACAGGAGCTGGGAAGACAGAGATGATTTACCAAGTTGTAGCTAAAGTGATTAATGCGGGAGGTACAGTATGCTTGGCTAGTCCTCGCATAGATGTTTGTTTAGAGCTGTACAAGCGCCTGCAAGATGATTTTGCTTGCGAGATATCTTTACTACACGGAGAATCAGATCCGTATTTTCGAACACCATTAGTTATTGCGACGACCCATCAGTTATTGAAGTTTTATCAAGCTTTTGATTTGCTGATAGTGGATGAAGTAGATGCATTTCCTTATGTTGATAATCCCACGCTTTACCATGCTGTCAAGAATAGTGTAAAGGAGAATGGATTGAGAATCTTTTTAACAGCGACTTCGACCGATGAGTTAGATAGGAAAGTCCGTTTAGGAGAACTAAAAAGACTGAGCTTACCTAGACGATTCCATGGGAATCCATTGATTATTCCTAAACCAGTTTGGTTATCGGATTTTAATCGCTATTTAGATAAGAATCGTTTGTCACCAAAGTTAAAGTCTTATATTGAGAAACAGAGAAAGACAGCTTATCCGTTACTCATTTTTGCATCAGAAATTAAAAAAGGGGAGCAGCTAAAAGAAATCTTACAGGAGCAATTTCCAAATGAGAAAATTGGATTTGTATCTTCTGTTACAGAAGATCGATTAGAGCAGGTGCAGGCTTTTCGAGATGGAGAACTGACAATACTTATCAGTACGACAATATTGGAACGTGGGGTTACCTTCCCTTGTGTGGATGTTTTTGTAGTAGAGGCCAATCATCGTTTGTTTACCAAGTCTAGTTTGATTCAGATTGGTGGACGAGTTGGACGAAGCATGGATAGACCGACAGGAGATTTGCTTTTCTTTCATGACGGGTTAAATGCTTCAATCAAGAAGGCAATTAAGGAAATTCAGCAGATGAATAAGGAGGCAGGCTTATGAAGTGTTTGTTATGTGGGCAGACTATGAAGACTGTTTTAACTTTTAGTAGTCTCTTACTTCTGAAGAATGATGAGTCTTGTCTTTGTTCAGACTGTGACTCTACTTTTGAGAGGATTGGAGAAGAAAACTGTCCAAATTGTATGAAAACAGGATTGTCAACAAAGTGTCAAGATTGTCAATTTTGGTGTAAAGAGGGAATTGAGGTCTCCCATAGAGCGATTTTTACTTACAATCAAGCTATGAAAGATTTTTTTAGTCGGTATAAGTTTGATGGAGACTTCCTTTTAAGAAAAGTTTTCGCTTCATTTTTAAGTGAGGGGTTGAAAAAGTACAAAGAGTACCAATTTGTAGTCATTCCATTAAGTAAGGAGAGATATGCTGACAGAGGATTTAATCAGGTTGAAGGCTTGGTAGATGCAGCAGGTTTCAAGTATCTGGATTTATTAGATAAAAGAGAAGAGAGAGCTAGTTCTTCTAAAAGTCGCTCAGAACGCTTGACGACAGAACTTCCTTTCTTTATTAAAAGTGGAGTCAGCATTCCTAAGAAAATCCTACTTATAGATGATATTTATACTACAGGAACAACTATAAATCGTGTAAAGAAACTGCTGGAAGAAGCTGGTGCTGAGGATGTAAAAACTTTTTCCCTTGTAAGATGAGGAAAAAATTTGCAAAAATAAAATGAAAGCGTTATAATGAAATCAGAAAAACAAAAATGTTTAGAAAGAAGGTACTCATATGATTAAATATAGTATCCGTGGTGAAAACCTAGAAGTAACAGAAGCAATTCGTGATTATGTAGTTTCTAAACTCGAAAAGATCGAAAAGTATTTTCAAGCTGAACAAGAGTTGGATGCTCGAGTTAACTTGAAGGTATATCGTGAAAAAACTGCTAAAGTGGAAGTAACGATTCCGCTGGGCTCTATTACTCTTCGTGCAGAAGATGTGTCTCAAGATATGTATGGTTCAATTGACCTTGTAACCGATAAAATTGAACGTCAGATTCGTAAAAATAAAACAAAAATCGAGCGTAAAAATAAAAATAAGGTAGCAACTAGTCAATTATTTACAGATGCTTTGGTGGAAGATCCAAATGTTGTCCAGTCTAGAGTTGTTCGTTCAAAACAAATTGATTTAAAACCAATGGATTTGGAAGAAGCTATTCTACAAATGGATTTGTTGGGACATGATTTCTTTATCTATGTGGATGTTGAAGATCAAACAACCAATGTGATTTATCGTCGTGAAGATGGCGAAATTGGTCTGTTAGAAGTTAAAGAATCTTAATTTCAATATGTGTAAAGGTAGGTTTACTGAGTTGTAAACCTCCTTTTTCTTATAGTTTGTAGAATTACTGATTACACTTTTAAAAAGTCGCTTTTTGGTGGTTATTATGGTATAATGGGTGCCAAGAGGTTTGGAATGAAAAAATTTTATGTAAGTCCTATTTTCCCCTTAATATTAGGAATAGTGGCGTTCGGAGTGCTATCTGTGCAACTTGTTTTTGTAACGAATACACTGGTAACGCTATTTCTTTTGCTACTTATTTTGGGTTCATATATTTTACTATTCATCCATCAGAGAGAATACTACTCAAAGAGTGAAGTAGAACAAATCCAGTATGTAAACCACCAAGCTGAAGATAGTTTGACAACCTTGTTAGAACAGATGCCTGTCGGAGTTATTAAACTAGACTTATCGTCAGGTGAAGTTGAATGGTTCAATCCTTACGCTGAATTGATTTTGACTAATGAAGAGGGAGAGGTTGATATAGCCTTAATTCAGACTATTATCAAGGCTTCAGTGGGGAATCCAGGTTCTTATGCCACCTTGGGTGAGACCCGATATTCGGTTCATATGGACAAGGCATCTGGAGTTCTTTACTTTTTTGATGTGTCTGGAGAATACGAAGCGACTGTCGAGTTAGTAACGAGTCGGCCTGTGATTGGGATTGTTTCTGTTGACAACTACGATGACTTAGAAGATGAAACATCAGAGTCTGATATCAGTCATATTAATAGTTTTGTAGCCAATTTTGTTTCAGAATTCGCTGGAAAACATGCCATGTTCTCCCGTCGAGTAAGTATGGATCGCTTTTATCTATTTACGGACTACACGGTGCTTGAGGGATTGATGAACGATAAATTTTCTGTTATTGATTCTTTCAGAGAAGAGTCGAAACAGAGACAGTTGCCCTTGACCTTAAGTATGGGATTTTCTTATGGTGATGGAAATCATGATGAAATAGGGAAAGTTGCTTTGCTCAATTTGAACTTGGCTGAAGTGCGTGGTGGCGACCAAGTGGTTGTCAAGGAAAACGACGAAACGAAAAATCCAGTTTATTTTGGTGGTGGATCTGCTGCCTCAATCAAACGTACACGGACCCGTACGCGTGCTATGATGACGGCTATTTCAGATAAGATTCGTAGTGTGGATCAGGTTTTTGTAGTTGGTCACAAAAATCTAGATATGGATGCTCTTGGCTCTGCTGTAGGTATGCAGTTGTTTGCCAGCAATGTGACTCAAAATAGCTATGCTATTTATGATGAAGAACAAATGTCGCCGGATATTGAACGAGCTGTTTCATTCTTAGAAAAAGAAGGAGTTACAAAGTTGTTGTCTGTTAAGGACGCAATGGGGATGGTGACTAATCGTTCTTTGTTGATTCTTGTAGACCATTCAAAGACAGCTTTAACTTTATCAAAAGATTTTTATGATTTATTTACCCAAACCATCGTTATCGACCACCACAGACGGGATCAGGATTTTCCAGATAATGCGGTTATTACTTATATCGAAAGTGGTGCAAGTAGTGCTAGTGAGTTGGTAACGGAATTGATTCAGTTCCAGAATTCTAAGAAAAATCGTTTGAGTCGTATGCAAGCAAGCGTCTTGATGGCTGGTATGATGTTGGATACTAAAAATTTCACCTCGCGAGTGACTAGTCGGACATTTGATGTTGCTAGCTATCTCAGAACGCGCGGAAGTGATAGCATTGCTATCCAAGAAATCGCTGCGACAGATTTTGAAGAATATCGTGAGGTCAATGAACTGATTTTACAAGGGCGTAAATTAGGTTCAGATGTATTGATAGCAGAGGCTACGGACTCGAAATGCTACGATACAGTTGTTATTAGTAAGGCAGCAGATGCCATGTTAGCTATGTCAGGCATTGAAGCGAGTTTTGTTCTTGCGAAGAATACACAAGGATTTATCTCTATCTCAGCTCGAAGTCGTAGTAAAATGAATGTACAACGGATTATGGAAGAGTTAGGAGGTGGAGGCCACTTTAATTTAGCTGCAGCTCAAATTAAGGATTCAACCTTGTCAGAAGTAGGTGAAAAACTGACAGAAATTGTATTAAATGAAATAAAGGAAAAGGAGAAAGAAGAATGAAAGTAATCTTTTTAGCAGATGTTAAAGGAAAAGGTAAAAAAGGCGAAATTAAGGAAGTACCAACAGGGTATGCGCAAAACTTTCTTATCAAAAAGAATCTAGCCAAAGAAGCGACTGCTCAAGCTGTAGGTGAACTTCGTGGTAAACAAAAATCTGAAGAGAAAGCTCACGCTGAGATGATTGCAGAAGCAAAAGCAATTAAATCCCAACTAGAAGCAGAAGAAACTGTTGTAGAATTTGTTGAAAAAGTTGGTCCAGATGGCCGTACTTTTGGTTCTATTACCAATAAGAAAATTGCAGAAGAATTGCAAAAGCAATTTGGAATTAAGATTGATAAACGTCATATCCAAGTACAAGCTCCGATTCGAGCAGTTGGTTTGATTGATGTGCCAGTGAAAATCTATCAAGATATCACAAGTGTAATCAATCTTCGTGTGAAAGAAGGATAAATTTACACCTTCTTGACAAGATTGTAAAAGGAAGGGAAGTCTGATGGCAGAAGTAGAAGAGTTACGAGTACAACCTCAAGATATCTTAGCTGAGCAATCCGTTTTAGGGGCTATCTTTATTGACGAGAGTAAGCTTGTTTTTGTGCGAGAATATATTGAGTCTCGGGACTTTTTTAAGTATGCCCATCGTTTGATTTTCCAAGCTATGGTCGATTTATCCGATCGTGGCGATGCTATAGATGCAACAACGGTTCGTACCATTCTTGATAATCAAGGTGATTTACAGAATATTGGTGGCTTGTCTTACCTGGTTGAGATTGTCAATTCTGTGCCAACTTCTGCTAATGCGGAGTACTATGCTAAAATCGTTGCAGAGAAGGCCATGTTACGGCGATTAATCTCCAAGTTGACAGAGTCTGTCAATCAAGCTTACGAGGCTTCGCAACCAGCTGATGAAATCATTGCTCAGGCAGAAAAAGGCCTGATTGATGTCAGCGAAAATGCTAATCGAAGTGGATTTAAGAACATTCGAGATGTGTTGAATATCAACTTTGGAAATCTGGAAGCTCGCTCGCAACAAACGACCGATATTACAGGTATTGCGACAGGCTATCGTGACTTGGATCATATGACGACTGGTCTGCATGAGGAGGAGTTGATTATCCTAGCAGCCCGTCCGGCGGTTGGTAAGACAGCCTTTGCTTTGAATATTGCGCAAAATATTGGAACTAAGTTGGACAAAACGGTTGCTATCTTTTCGCTTGAAATGGGTGCAGAAAGTCTAGTAGACCGTATGTTGGCGGCAGAAGGGTTGGTAGAGTCGCATTCTATCCGTACGGGTCAATTGACTGATGAGGAGTGGCAAAAATATACCATTGCTCAAGGGAATCTAGCTAATGCAAGTATCTATATCGATGATACGCCAGGGATTCGGATTACAGAGATTCGTTCTCGTTCTCGTAAACTGGCTCAAGAAACTGGAAATCTTGGTTTGATTTTAATAGACTATTTGCAGCTTATCACGGGAACTGGTCGGGAAAATCGTCAACAAGAGGTTTCAGAAATTTCACGTCAGTTGAAAATTTTAGCTAAGGAACTGAAGGTTCCAGTAATTGCTCTAAGTCAGCTTTCTCGTGGTGTAGAACAACGTCAGGATAAGAGACCGGTCTTGTCTGATATTCGTGAATCTGGGTCTATTGAGCAGGACGCTGATATCGTAGCCTTTCTTTATCGCGATGATTACTATGAGCGTGGTGGTGAAGAAGAGGAAGGCATACCGAATAATAAGGTAGAAGTTATTATCGAGAAAAACCGTAGTGGAGCTCGTGGAACGGTGGAATTAATTTTCCAAAAAGAGTACAATAAATTTTCAAGTATCTCAAAGAGGGAGGCATAAGATGTCAGATGCATTTACAGATGTAGCCAAGATGAAAAAAATAAAAGAAGAAATCAAGGCACATGAGGGACAAGTCGTAGAAATGACTTTGGAGAATGGTCGTAAGCGCCAAAAAAATAGATTGGGTAAGCTAATTGAGGTTTATCCATCCCTATTTATCGTTGAATTTGGGAACGTTGAAGGAGATAAACAAGCTAATGTTTACGTTGAATCCTTTACTTACTCAGATATCCTTACAGAAAAGAATTTGATTCATTATCTTGACTAAAGTGAGAAATTTTCTCACTTTTTCTTTTTTTCTCCGAATAGTTTAAGTGAAGGTAATCTTCGATTTATATTATTTTTCAAGGAGGAAGAATGAAAATTTCACCATTTAAAGTAGCAGAGACAAGGTTTTCTTTCAGAAAATCAGCTAAAAAGGTTGTTCCCTTTTTAGTAGTAGGATTGATGTTAGCAGCGGGTAATAGTGTATATGCCTATTCAGGAGGAAATGGATCGATTGCGCGTGGGGATGATTATCCTGCTCATTATAAAAATGGGAGCCAGGAGATTGATAAGTGGCGCATGTATTCTCGTCAATGTACTTCTTTTGCAGCTTTTCGTTTGAGTAATGTCAATGGTTTTGAGATTCCGGCTGCTTATGGGAATGCGAATGAATGGGGCTATCGTGCTCGTCGTGAAGGCTATCGTGTCGATAATAGACCAGCGATTGGCTCCATTGCTTGGTCTACTGCAGGAACTTATGGTCATGTTGCCTGGGTGTCAAATGTAGTGGGAGATGAGATTGAGATTGAAGAATACAACTATGGAATAAGGGAATCTTATAATAAGCGTGTCGTGAAGGCGAATACTATGACTGGTTTTATCCATTTTAAAGATTTAGCTGGTGGCAGTGTTGGGAATAGTCAATCCTCAGTTTCAACAGGAGGAACACATTATTTTAAGACTAAGGCTGCTATCAAAAATCAGCCTCTAGCTAGCGCAACTGCAATTGATTACTATTATCCTGGGGAGAATGTTCATTATGATCAAATTCTCGAAAAAGATGGGTACAAGTGGTTGAGTTATACGGCTTATAACGGAAGTCGTCGCTATATCCAGCTAGAGGGAGTAAGCTCTTCACAGAATTATCAGAATCAATCAGGAAATAGCTCTAACTATGGATCCAATAACAGTTCAACTGTTGGTTGGAAGAAAATAAATGGTAGTTGGTATCATTTCAAATCAAATGGCTCTAAATCAACAGGCTGGTTGAAGGATGGTTCTAGCTGGTATTATTTGAAATCATCTGGTGAAATGCAGACAGGCTGGTTAAAGGAGAATGGCTCGTGGTATTATCTGGATAGTTCAGGGGCAATGAAAACAGGCTGGTATCAAGTTTCTGGTAAGTGGTATTACTCTTACTCTTCGGGCGCCTTAGCCGTCAATACGACGGTGGATGGCTACAGAGTAAATAGTGATGGAGAACGAGTATAGAAAATTGGAGTAGGAAAATTTTCCTACTCTTTTCTGTAAGCAGTTTCCTTGACATTTTTTTTGTTTTGCGCTATCATATGTCCATATAATATATGGGAGTCTGTGTACAGTCTGAGAGGAAGTGTTAAACTTCGACCGCACCTGATCTGGGTAATGCCAGCGTAGGGAACGATACTTAGTCTATTCTGCACCTTTTCCATGTATGGTAAAGGTTTTTCTTGTTGTCAAAGGAAAACGAGAAGAGGAGGTTGTTATGAAAGCAAGCATTGCCTTGCAAGTTTTACCCCTATCACAGGGGATCAATCGGATTGCTGTTATTGATCAGGTCATTGATTACCTGCAAGCTCAAGAAGTGACTATGGTGGTGACACCATTTGAAACGGTCTTGGAAGGGGAGTTTGATGAGCTTATGCGCATTCTCAAAGAAGCGCTAGAAGTGGCAGGGCAGGAGGCAGATAATGTCTTTGCCAATGTCAAAATAAATGTAGGAGAGATTTTAAGTATTGATGAGAAACTTGAAAAGTATACTGAGACGACACATTAGTCTATTGGGCTTTCTAGGAGTCTTGTCAATCTGGCAGTTAGCAGGTTTTCTTAAACTTCTCCCCAAGTTTATCCTGCCGACACCTCTTGAAATCCTCCAGTCTTTTGTGCGTGATAGAGAATTTCTCTGGCACCACAGCTGGGCGACCTTGAGAGTGGCTTTGCTGGGGTTGGTTCTGGGAGTTTTGATTGCCTGTCTCATGGCTGTGCTTATGGATAGTTTGACTTGGCTCAATGACCTGATTTACCCTATGATGGTGGTTGTTCAGACCATTCCGACCATTGCCATAGCCCCTATCCTGGTTTTGTGGCTCGGTTATGGGATTTTGCCCAAGATTGTCTTGATTATCTTAACGACAACCTTCCCCATCATCGTCAGCATTTTGGACGGTTTTAGGCATTGTGACAAGGATATGCTGACCTTGTTTAGTCTGATGCGGGCCAAACCTTGGCAAATCCTGTGGCATTTTAAAATCCCTGTCAGTCTGCCTTACTTTTATGCTGGTCTGAGGGTCAGTGTCTCCTACGCCTTTATCACAACAGTAGTATCTGAGTGGTTGGGAGGCTTTGAAGGACTAGGTGTCTACATGATTCAGTCCAAGAAACTGTTTCAGTATGATACTATGTTTGCTATTATTATTCTGGTATCGATTATCAGTCTTCTCGGTATGAAGCTGGTTGATGTCAGTGAAAAATATGTTATTAAATGGAAACGTTCGTAGAATAAGAATGTTTCTGAAAAAGAAAAGAGGAAATTGAAATGAAGAAAACATGGAAAGTGTTTTTAACTGTTTTAACAGCTCTTGTAGCTGTTGTGCTTGTGGCCTGTGGTCAAGGAACTGCTTCTAAGGATAATAAGGAAGCAGAACTCAAGAAGATTGACTTTATCCTAGACTGGACGCCAAATACCAACCACACAGGGCTTTATGTTGCTAAGGAAAAAGGTTATTTCAAAGAAGCTGGAGTGGATGTTGATTTGAAATTGCCACCAGAAGAAAGTTCTTCTGACTTGGTTATTAACGGTAAGGCACCATTTGCAGTCTATTTCCAAGACTATATGGCTAAAAAATTGGAAAAAGGAGCAGGAATTACTGCCGTTGCAGCTATTGTTGAACACAATACATCAGGAATCATCTCTCGTAAATCTGACAATGTAAGCAGTCCAAAGGACTTGGTTGGTAAGAAATACGGAACTTGGAATGACCCAACTGAACTTGCTATGTTGAAAACCTTGGTAGAATCACAAGGTGGGGACTTTGAGAAGGTTGAAAAAGTACCAAATAACGACTCAAACTCAATTACACCGATTGCCAATGGAGTATTTGATACTGCATGGATCTACTACGGATGGGATGGTATCCTTGCCAAATCTCAAGGTGTAGATGCTAACTTTATGTACTTGAAAGACTACGTTAAAGAATTTGACTATTACTCACCAGTCATCATTGCTAACAACGACTACCTCAAAGACAACAAAGAAGAAGCACGTAAAGTCATCCAAGCTATCAAAAAAGGATACCAATATGCTATGGAGCATCCAGAGGAAGCAGCTGATATCCTCATCAAAAATGCACCTGAACTCAAGGAAAAACGTGACTTTGTCATCGAATCTCAAAAATACTTGTCAAAAGAATACGCAAGCGACAAGGAAAAATGGGGGCAATTTGATGCAGCTCGCTGGAATGCCTTCTACAAATGGGATAAAGAAAATGGTATCCTTAAAGAAGACTTGACAGACAAAGGCTTCACCAACGAATTTGTGAAATAATGACAGAAATAAGACTAGAACACGTCAGTTATGCCTACGGACAAGATAGGATTTTAGAGGACATCAATCTGAAAGTCACTTCAGGTGAAGTGGTTTCTATCCTAGGCCCAAGTGGTGTTGGTAAGACTACGCTTTTCAACTTAATTGCGGGGATTTTAGAAGTTCAGTCAGGGAGAATTGTCCTTGATGGTGAAGAAAATCCCAAGGGGCGCGTGAGTTATATGTTACAAAAGGATCTGCTCTTGGAGCACAAGACAGTGCTTGGTAATATCATTCTGCCCCTCTTGATTCAAAAGGTGGATAAGGCAGAAGCTATTGCTCGCGCAGATGAAATTCTTGCGACCTTCCAGTTGACAGCTGTAAGAGATAAATACCCTCATGAACTCAGTGGTGGGATGCGTCAGCGTGTAGCTTTACTCCGAACCTATCTTTTCGGGCATAAGCTCTTTCTCTTGGATGAGGCTTTTAGCGCCTTGGATGAGATGACCAAGATGGAACTCCACGCTTGGTACCTTGAGATTCACAAGCAGTTGCAGCTAACAACCTTGATCATCACGCATAGTATCGAGGAGGCCCTCAGTCTCAGCGACCGCATCTATATCTTGAAAAATCGTCCTGGGCAGATTGTTTCAGAAATTAAACTAGATTGGTCTGAAGATGAGGACAAAGAAGTCCAAAAGATTGCCTATAAACGTCAAATTTTGGTAGAATTAGGCTTAGATAAGTAGAAAAATAGGGAGTTGGTGAAGATTATCCTTTACCAGCGCCCTTTTTCTTTTAAAAATGAGAAAATTTCGGTATAATAGTCAAAGATAGTCAAGGTTTAAAGAGAGAGGTGGGTTTGTAATGAGATTTAAAAATACATCGGATCATATTGAGGCCTACATCAAGGCGATTTTAGATCAATCTGGAATTGTGGAGTTGCAACGGAGTCAGTTGGCAGATACTTTTCAGGTTGTTCCTAGTCAAATTAACTATGTGATTAAGACACGCTTTACGGAAAGTAGAGGCTACTTGGTTGAAAGTAAGCGTGGTGGTGGAGGCTATATTCGTATAGGGCGGATTGAGTTTTCTAGTCATCATGAAATGCTCCGAGAACTGCTTTACTCGATTGGTGAGCGAGTTAGTCAAGAAATTTATGAGGATATTCTGCAGCTTTTGGTTGAGCAGGAATTGATGACTAAGCAGGAGATGAATTTGTTGATGGCAGTAGCTTTGGATCGCGTTCTAGGAGAAGAAGCTCCAGTCCTTCGAGCTAACATGCTACGACAGGTCATACAAGAGGTAGATAGAAAAGGGAAGTAAGATGAACTATTCAAAAGCATTGAATGAATGTATCGAAAGTGCCTACATGGTTGCTGGCCATTTTGGAGCTCGTTATCTAGAGTCTTGGCACTTGTTGATTGCCATGTCCAATCACAGTTATAGTGTGGCAGGGGCGACTTTAAATGATTATCCATATGAGATGGACCGTTTAGAAGAGGTCGCTTTGGAATTGACTGAAACGGACTATAGCCAGGATGAAACCTTTACGGAATTGCCGTTCTCCCATCGTTTGCAGGTCCTTTTTGATGAAGCAGAGTATGTAGCGTCAGTGGTCCATGCTAAGGTGCTAGGGACAGAGCATGTCCTTTATGCGATTTTGCATGATGGAAATGCCTTGGCAACTCGTATCTTGGAGAGGGCTGGTTTTTCTTATGAAGACAAGAAAGATCAGGTCAAGATTGCTGCCCTACGTCGCAATTTAGAAGAACGTGCAGGTTGGACTCGTGAAGACCTCAAGGCTTTACGCCAACGCCATCGTACAGTAGCTGATAAGCAAAATTCTATGGCTAATATGATGGGCATGCCCCAGAATCCTAGTGGTGGTCTCGAGGACTATACGCATGATTTGACAGAGCAAGCGCGTTCTGGCAAGTTAGAACCAGTCATCGGTCGGGATAAGGAAATCTCGCGTATGATTCAAATCTTGAGCCGTAAAACTAAGAATAATCCTGTCTTGGTTGGAGATGCTGGTGTCGGAAAAACAGCCTTGGCACTTGGGCTCGCTCAGCGTATTGCTAGTGGTGACGTGCCAGCGGAAATGGCTAAGATGCGCGTGTTAGAACTTGATTTGATGAATGTCGTGGCAGGGACACGTTTCCGTGGTGACTTTGAAGAACGCATGAATAATATCATCAAGGATATTGAAGAAGATGGCCAAGTAATCCTCTTTATCGATGAACTTCATACCATCATGGGTTCTGGAAGCGGGATTGACTCAACTCTAGATGCGGCCAATATCTTGAAGCCAGCCTTGGCGCGTGGAACTTTGAGAACGGTTGGTGCCACCACTCAGGAAGAATACCAAAAACACATCGAAAAAGATGCGGCCCTTTCTCGTCGTTTCGCCAAAGTGACGATTGAAGAGCCAAGTGTTGCAGACAGCATGACCATTTTGCAAGGCTTGAAGGCGACTTATGAGAAACATCACCGGGTGCAAATCACAGATGAAGCGGTTGAAACAGCGGTTAAGATGGCTCATCGTTACTTGACGAGCCGTCACTTGCCAGACTCTGCTATCGATCTCTTGGATGAGGCAGCAGCAACAGTGCAAAATAAGGCGAAACATGTAAAAGCAGACGATTCTGGCTTGAGTCCAGCTGACAAGGCCTTGATGGATGGCAAGTGGAAACAAGCAGCTCAGTTAATTGCAAAAGAAGAGGAAGTGCCTGTCTATAAAGATTTGGTGACAGAGTCTGATATTTTGACTACCTTGAGTCGTTTGTCAGGTATCCCAGTCCAAAAACTGACGCAAACAGATGCTAAGAAATACTTGAATTTGGAAGCTGAATTGCACAAACGTGTCATCGGGCAAGATCAAGCAGTTTCAAGCATTAGCCGTGCCATTCGCCGCAACCAGTCAGGGATTCGCAGTCACAAGCGTCCGATTGGTTCCTTTATGTTCCTAGGACCTACAGGTGTCGGGAAGACCGAATTGGCCAAGGCTCTGGCAGAAGTTCTTTTTGATGACGAATCAGCCCTTATCCGCTTTGATATGAGTGAGTATATGGAGAAATTCGCAGCCAGCCGTCTCAATGGAGCTCCTCCGGGCTATGTAGGTTATGAAGAAGGTGGGGAGTTGACCGAGAAAGTTCGCAACAAACCATATTCCGTTCTCCTCTTTGACGAGGTAGAGAAGGCCCATCCAGACATTTTTAATGTTCTCTTGCAGGTCTTGGATGATGGTGTATTGACAGATAGCAAGGGACGCAAGGTAGACTTCTCAAATACCATTATCATCATGACGTCAAACCTTGGTGCAACTGCCCTCCGTGATGACAAGACAGTTGGTTTTGGGGCGAAGGATATTCGTTTTGACCAGGAGAATATGGAAAAACGCATGTTTGAAGAGTTGAAAAAAGCTTATAGACCTGAGTTTATCAACCGTATTGATGAAAAGGTGGTCTTCCATAGCCTATCTAGCGATCATATGCAGGAAGTAGTGAAGATTATGGTCAAACCTTTAGTGGCAAGTTTGGCTGAAAAAGGCATTGACTTGAAATTACAAGCTTCCGCACTGAAATTGTTGGCAAATCAAGGATATGACCCAGAGATGGGAGCTCGTCCACTTCGCAGAACCCTGCAAACAGAAGTGGAAGACAAGTTGGCAGAACTTCTTCTCAAGGGAGAATTAGAGGCAGGCAGCACACTTAAAATTGGTGTTAAAGCAGGCCAGTTAAAATTTGATATTGCATAAAAATGGAGAATCAGGAGTAATCTTGATTCTTTTTTCGCAACGTTTTTATAAAAAATGATAAAAAACTATTGACAAAACAAAAATATAGTTTATAATAAAAACATAGATAATGAAAATATCAAAAAATATAAAAAGGCAATAGGTTTATGAAAAAGAAAACAGCAGTGGTATTTGGAACCTTTGCTCCGCTTCATCAAGGTCATATCGATCTGATCCAGCGAGCGAAGCGACAGTGTGACCGGGTCTGGGTTGTCGTTTCAGGCTATGAGGGAGATAGAGGGGAGCAGGTAGGCTTAACGCTTCAAAAAAGATTTCGCTATATCCGAGAGGCCTTTGGTGATGACGAGTTGACCTCTGTCTGCAAGTTAGACGAGAGCAAGCTTCCCCGTTACCCTATGGGCTGGCAGGAGTGGTTGGACCAAATGTTAGCGGAGATTTCCTATGATGAAACCCAGCAAGAACTAATTTTCTTTGTGGGAGAAGCAGACTACCAGCAAGAATTATCAAATCGTGGCTTTGAGACTGTCTTGCAAGAAAGAAAGTTTGGTATCTCAGCGACTATGATTCGAGAAAATCCAAGCAAATATTGGAAATATATTGCTCAACCCTTCCGACGTCAGTTTACAAAGAAAGTGTTGATTATGGGAAGTGCCAGCAATGGGAAGACCACTCTAGCCAAGGATTTGGCTAGGTATTACGATGCACCAGTCAGCTTGGAATACGCACGTGAGTACCAGATCAAAAACAATGTCCGCGACGATGAATTGACTCCAAAGGATTATTATTATCTCCTGTTGGGGCAGTATGACCAGACCTCTAAGTTAATCGATAGCAATGCCAATAGGGGACTGGTGATAGCAGACACCAACTCCTTAGTAACCAAGGGCTACTATGATTATTACATGGAGACTGAGGATCAAGAGGACTTATCAGGAGAAACATTTGACAATCTCTTTGCCTCGATCTTGGCTAAGGAAAAATGGGACTTGATTCTCTTTGTGCAACCTGTTGGCTCTTATGTCAATGACGGCTTTAGAGATATGACCATGGCAGAAGACCATATTCGTCACAGTTTTTCCCAGCATTTGGACCAGATGAGAGAGCGATATTTAACCACCATTCCACTAGTTTATCTAGCAGAGGATTATCTAGGAAATTATGAAGCAGCAAAAGTGGCTATTGATGCCATTTACCAAGCAGATTAGGAGAAAAATATGAAAAAACTAACTGAAAAAATCACACAATTTATCGAAAACTTTAAAAATGTCCATGCAGAAGCCCGCAAGATTGGTTTTGCAGGAATCATGCACTTGCTCTGGAAAGATCTCTTTGTCGGCCGTAGCCTCTTACAGTGGTTGTATCTCATCGCCTTGTCAAGTGTTCCCTTGATCTTGGAATTCACTCAAAATACAGATAGTCACGATTGGTTAAGCTTGTTTGCATCTTGGACTGGGATTGTCTGTGTCATCTTGGTAGCAGAAGGTCGTGCAAGCAATTATCTCTTTGGGGCCATTAACTCTGCTATCTATCTGATTTTGGCTATGAATGCGACTTTTTATGGCGAAGTTTTGACGACTGTTTACTTCTTTGTCATGCAACCGATTGGTCTCTATGCTTGGTTGTCCAATCGTATCAACGACCAAGGAAAACCAGAAGAATCCCACTTTGAAGCTAAGAAATTATCTGTTTTTGATTGGCTCAAATACTTGGCCTTGACTGCTATCATTTGGATTGGTATGGGCTTAGCTTACCAAAGTATCCATAGTGCTCGCCCTTTCCGTGATAGTGTTACCGATGCGACCAATGGTGTCGGTCAGCTCTTGATGACCCGTCTCTATCGTGAGCAATGGATTTTCTGGATTGCAACCAATCTCTTTAGTATCTACCTCTGGTGGGGTGAAAATATCCACATCCAAGGGATGTACTGGGTTTACACACTCAATAGTCTAGTAGGTTGGTACCAATGGACCAAGGCAGTTCGTAAGGAGGCATAAAATGACGGACACGATGATTCCAGCTGGGATGACAGAAAGAGAATATTTTGAAATTCATGCAAGTCAGGAGGAATTTTTAGATTGGTACTACAAGCAAGAACTCCCTCAATATGAAAAGCCAAGTGTGACGGTAGATATGGTAGCCTACTGCTTTGTCGAAGGAAAGATCAAGCTCTTACTAATCCGTCGCAAGGCTCATCCATATCAAAACTGTTTGGCCTTAGTTGGAGGGTTTATGGATAAGGGAGAAGATGCTGCACATGCCTGTCAGCGTGAGGTGAGAGAAGAGGTCAACCTCGATCTTCCTTTAGAAAAAATCGAGCAATTGATGACTGTATCAACTCCCGGTCGTGATCCACGTGGCTGGACGGTGACCATTGCCCACTTGGTTTATCTGCCTAGTCGAGCATTAGAACTTGTTCAAGCAGGAGACGATGCCAAGGATGTTGTTTTCGTAGATGTCGATTTTCAGACAGGAAAATGCTACCTAGAGGGAGTGGAGTTGGAAGAGCATGCCTTCGCTTTTGACCATTATGCTATTATCCAAGAATCCATCAAACGAATCCAAGGGCGCCTCGACTGGAACCCGACCTTCCTCTATCTGCTGGAGGAGGAGTTCACTGTCTACGAAGGGACTGAACTGGTCAATCTTATCAACCCCGGTCGTCCAATCGTCAGTAATAACTTTCTCGTAAAATATGGAGAATATGTAGAAGAAGTTGGACTCAAACGAGTACCTAAAAAGAAACCAAGAAAAACCTATCGATTGAAATAAAAAGCGAGGCCGGGACAAGTTCCCGACCTCTTTGTTTACTGTCATGAGATGGTTTTATTGTTGCGATTGCTTTTAGGTGTGCCTATCTTTCTTAGGATTGCTCAACATGTGAGTAAAGAAGTCTTTGTATCGATACTTAAGATAGTTCTCATGTAAAAATAACAAAGCGATATAAACAATCATAAAGACTGTAGTCAGATAGAAGACATCAAATGCAGTTCGCGAATAGTAAGTGGCTGACTGATAAGAGCCAATAACTCCTAAAATCAACCAAGGAAGATACTTGAAATACTTATTTAGCATAAGAATGCACCTCCTATATTCTATTTCAATGTTATTATATTTCTTCGCACTTAAAAATGCAAGCGATTACACAAAAACAAATTTAAATTTTTAATAGGAAAATCTCTTGTTTTTTCTATTAGATTACGAATAGAAGAGTAGGAGGAGTAAATGTGTCTAAAGTATTTAAGATTTTTAAAATAGTTTAGAAAAATTGTTGACATATTTGATTCTCAATGTTACAATTATATTACAAAAAGATTTCTTTATATTTCTAAAATATTACAAAGGAGTAGAAAAATGAAAAAGAAAACTTATATCAAATTGATGGCAGCGACTGTATTGGCTTCTACCTTGCTATTAGGAGCTTGTGGAAATAAAAAGGAAACAACTCAAGCAAGCAGTTCTGCTAAGACAAGCCAATCATCAAGCTCTAAAGCAACTTCTTCTAACAAAGAAAGCAAGACTCAGAAGTCCTCAAGTTCAGCTTCATCTGAAAAGGCCAAGGCGTCTACTGACCAGCCTTCAGCAACTGCAACACCATCACAAGCGGAACCTGCGCCAGAGCAAAGGCAAAATCAAGAAGTAGTTAATCAACAGGCTGCTAGTCAACAAACTCCTGCTCAGGCTCCTTCAACTCAGCAGGCTCCTCAAGCCCAGTCTAATCAATCAAGCTATGATCCAACAACTGACCGCAAACTTCAAGACAAGCAAGCAGAGCAAAATAAACGCTACAAGGGTGTTTTAACCATGGTAGATGGTGATTTCTCAGCTGCAGCAGGCAATTGGAAGGGAGCAAATGGCGAAACCATCACAGTTTCATCAGGTGGTCAATTTACAGTAGAATCTGCTGATGGAAAGAAAGAAAACTACTCTATCAAAGGCTATTCTTATACTCTTGACGATGGTAAGTATAATGCCAAAATTGGTGGAGGAAAAGTCATCCAAATTACAACAGGAGCGGATGGTAAGGTTTCCAGTGTTGCTTTGAGTCAATAATAACCCTCAGTATTTGAATTTTTACAGTCAAAAACCCGTAACCTTTAAGAGAGTTACGGGTTTTAAACTATTAAGCCTTATCCAGTTGCCAGAGGGCTTCAATCTCTGCTAGGGTGCTAGCTTGTGAAATGGCTCCACGGAGTTTAGCTGCACCAGATGTTCCACGAAGATAGTGAGGAGCGAGGTCACGGAATTCACGAACTGCTACATTTTCTCCTTTGAGGTTAATCAAGCGTTTCAAATGTTCGTAGGCGATTTTCATCTTATCTTCAAAAGTCAAATTAGGTAGGATTTTACCTACTAGAAGATTGTATCAGTTATATCTCGAAAGAAAAAAGAATAAATTTAACTATAAAACCTGTTTTATTGAATGAAAAAATGGTAGAATAAACATCAATATCAAGTGAAATGTGGAGTGTTACAAACAATGAAGTCAAAAATGTTTCGATTTTATTTTGTTTTGTTATTTATTTTCTTTTTTTATTTTTCATTTTCAATATTTAACCGAACGTACAGTGGAATCACCGTAGATAAACATGATAATGAGTGGATAGTTAGACAAGTCCATAATCTGGGAAGCTTTGCAAATCATCAAGAGATAATAGGGTCATCAATTATACAAATAGACGGTCAGAGTCCAGATAGTAATTTCTTATTATCTCGATTTTTAATTGTTGAACCGCTTCATTCTGTGACAGTGTTAGATAGAGGAATTTCAAAGAATTTAATAATAGAATCTGGGAAATCAAGCCAAATTATCTTTCTTGTTTTATCAATCATTGCTTTTCTGATTCTACTGTTATTTTGCTTATACATAAAAGGTAGAAGTAGAGGAAAAACTGGAAAACGATATTTTTATTTTATTATTTATACTAGTCTGATGTTATTATCGATTATTCCATCAAGTATAGGAGATGTATTTGGTCGTAGTCTATTAATTTCATACTTGACTTTATTTCCATTATTCATGGATATTTTCATTAGAGTGTTAGTCCTGAAGATAAAAGGTTCAACCATTTCTAACTTTTCTCGTATTATACTGGGCTATTCACTCATCACTCAACTTTTGTTTGTTTATAATCTTATACAGCCCATTGATTTTTTGACCATCTTTTTTTCTAGGGGGGTATTTTATTTAGTATTTTTCTTTTTAGTTATCCTACTTTTAAAGATGCTTATAAATTACTCTCAGATAAGAGAAATGTTGCCAATTCATACCTTATTTTTAGCAGTTCTTGCCTTATTTCCTCTATTTTTTGGATATATTTTTCCGATTGGTAAGGAAGTTTCGTTTATTTATAGTATTCCTCTATTGTTGCTTATTTTGTTCTCTATTGTAAATAACTTGATACTAGAGCGAATGATATATGTTGCTTGGAAGTGGAACCCGTTCATATATAACTTGATATTTGCCGTTTTTTTTACTAGTCTAATTATTCTTTTTAGTCTGTTATTAAGAGAATTTTCTCCAATTTTTTTCGTTCTTTACACTTTTCTTTTTTCGCTAGCTTTGTTACCTGAAATAAGGAAAATGATGTTGATTAGCCATAAGATGGAGGGAATCTTTAGTAGTTTTCATACTTTTGTAGCTACTGAATTGGAGAGGGAAGAAATTGCAACGTTTATACATGATACTACAATTCAGAAGGTTATTTATTATAAAAAGCAGTTAGAAATTAGTGAACAAATTAATAGGATAGCTTTATTAGAGATGTTGGATGATATTGTCTTTGAATTAAGAGATTTATGTTCCAATATCTATCCTTTAATGGTGCATGAATTAGGGCTGAAAGAATCTATTACTAGCATATTAAACCAATTCATGAAGATGGAAACTGTTTCGATTATGACAACTTTTTCAATAGATGAAGAAAAAGTTAATGATAAAGTAGGCACGTTTGTATTAAGGACAGTTAAAGAATTAGTAAATAATAGTATTCTTCATGGGAATGCTAGAGAAATTACTGTAGATTTATCTACAAAAGAAAAGATTTTATCAATTGTAGTTATAGATGATGGTATTTTTAAGGGAAACTATCAGTCTAATGAACATCATTTTGGTTTAAATAGAATTGTAGAGAAGGTTCATTTATTGGGGGGAACTGTTCAGATAAATATAGAACCTACAAGTGTGAAGATACGAATACCTATAGAAGGGAAGAAAAATGATTCGTTTGGTTTTGATTGATGATCACAGTTTAGTATTACAAGGATTGGAGAACTATTTTTTAAAGGAAGATGATTTTAAAATCGTTGGTTCCTATACAGAAGTAGCAGATTTACTTCTTTGTCTCAAGCATGAAAAGGTAGATGTGCTAGTTATGGATTTTATGCTGAAAGGAGTAACGGCATTTGATGTTATTAGTCAAATAAATAGATTTCTGAATACAGTTCCCAAGATAGTTCTTTTGTCAGGGTTTTATGACACTTTGTTACATAAGAGAGCGATGGACTTTGGGATTCAAGCTTTTTTACCCAAAGAAAGTTCTTATTTGGATGTTAAAAGTGCAATTTATGCTGTTTATAAGGGCAATCATATTATCCCAGATGGTTTGATAGAAAAGCAAGAAAATAATCTATTGACAGATACGGAGTTAAGTGTATTGGAACTTATTGTAAAAGAATATTCTAATGAAAAGATAGCAAATAGTTTATTTGTCAGCAGGAGAACGGTGGATACCCATGTTTCCAATATTTGTTCAAAGTTGGGAGTGACGAGTAGAGTTGGAGCTGTACGTGAGGCTATTCGATTAAATCTAGTATCTTTATAATTTATCCTAAAAAGGCAAGAAGGTTTTCGTAAATTACGGATTCTTTCTTGTCTTTTTTTGTTTAATATAGAGTCAGTTTAACAGATTGGAGAAGGATATGCTAACAGTAGATTATTTACTTGGAGATAATAGAAATCGCTATTTTGGTAGAGGACATAAGAGAACGACTTATTTAGTTAAGTTGAAAAATATTTTAGAAGGAGTTGGTTCTCTTCATCAAGAAGGTTTGTGGTCTAGTAAACAATCTGAAATTATACAGCAGCACCTGAGTACATTAGATGGAATAGTATTAGCTCATTTATTTGGAAGTGAAATACTGAAAAGAATGGGAGTGAGCTTAAATCAGTATAGGTTAAGCCATTTTGAGATAAAGTCAGAGATAAAAGCTATAGAAGAATTGGTAAATTTAAAATTAGAATTACAAAATTTCAAAATGACGAATCAAGTAATTGAATTTGATTGCTTGGTAATGGATATGAAAGTTTGTTTAGGATATCAATTATTAGAATGTATGGAAAATGTAGCTGCTATAGGAGAACAAGGTAGAGATTTTTTATCAACTCATTTGAGAGATAGACAACATGATATATACGATGTTGAGTTTTCAGATAGTAGTATATCTTGTAAGGCAGAGCAAGTATTGATCAAAGATATTGAATATAGTGGTGTAGGTAGTCTAGAAAAGAATTATTATAGTTTGTTAGAACTTCTGATTATTTTTTCTCAAATGGCAGAGATGTTAGCCTACCATATAGAAGAGATATCGCGGGAGGAGAGCAATACCATGTGGATGAAGCAAGTGAGTGCAGACTTGAATTCACCAATTTTGAACGGAGTAGTAGAGCTTAGTGGTAGTGTTTCAAAAAATAGATTATTAAAAATTAGAGAAGAGCATTGGAAAGTCTACGAAATGTCCGGATATGATATAGATCATAAGGTAGTCTTTAAAAGTAAAATAGCTCAAAAATTACCTGATGGAGGGGGACAGTGATGGGAAATAGAGAATTAAGGTTAGTCATATCAGGAACTTATTCTACAGGTAAGACAACAACTGCGACAGCTCTTTCGATTGCAACGGGCCTTCCCTTAATTGACGCTTTATCTGCGAGGGAAATTTTGACAGATTTATATCCTGGCAGAAGATTTCAGGATATGTCATCAACTGAATTAATGGCACTGGGGCTAAAGCGTTTTGAAGAGAGAATTCGTACGGAAGGAATTTTATACAAGGAACATGGAAGTTTTCTATCAGATGGTTCAGTATTGAATGAATGGATTTACGGGACTGTTCGAATGAGGGTAGGAATTAACCCAGGATCAGCATTCATTCATCGATTGATGAAATCTATTTTAGGTATTCCAGGTCGACGATTTTTCAAAAAATATTTGACTGCCTATGGGGTTGTCTCTAAGAATCATGCGAAATTGTGGTATACAGATGTTGTCCATCTACCAGTAGAGTTTGCAATGGATCCAGATGGGCATAGACCAGTATCTGAAGAGTATCGAAATTTATCAGATGAGGAATTATATGAAGCTTATAGGAATTTGGGTCTAACACCTTATTGTGTAAAAGGTAGTCAGAAAGAACGGTTAAATCAGATCATTCAACATTATAAGTTGCCAATAGTTGTTCCAGTAGATGAGGCTATTTCCTTAGCTGAAAAGGTTATACGAGAAAACAGGGAAGCAGTATCTAAACGTATCATAGAGCAGTATGAAGAGCCTACATTAAAGGAAAAAATAAAATTTATGACAAGATATTAGGAGTATATATGATTCAGTTTCAAAATATTAGTAAGATTTATAAGGTGGGGGAGCAAGAAGTTCGTGCTTTAGATCAAGTTAGTTTTTCCATTGAGAAAGGGAAATTTACAGTTATTTTAGGTCCATCAGGTTCAGGGAAAAGTACGTTACTAAATTTACTTGGTGGGATGGATCGTGCGACATCGGGAACCTTTATATTTGATGAGGAACTAGTAACAAAATTTACAGACAAGGAATTATCTGCTTATCGAAAAGATAAAATTGGTTTTGTTTTTCAATTTTATAACTTAGTTCCAAGTTTAACAGCCAAGGAGAATGTAGGTATTGCAGCAAATTTAGTGAAAAACAATAAAGAAATTGATATGTATTTAGATCAAGTTGGTTTACTTCATAGAAAAAATAATTTTCCTAATCAGCTTTCTGGAGGTGAAATGCAACGTGTATCAATTGCAAGGGCATTGGCTAAAGAGCCTAGTCTATTATTGTGTGATGAACCTACAGGAGCGTTAGATTCAAAGACAGGCGATAGTATTTTAACTTTATTGAAGGAAGTTTCTAGAAATGGGAATGCTGCAGTTGTAATGGTTACACACAATAGGGAGTTTGCTAAATTTGCAGATCGAGTTATATATTTGAAAGATGGAAGTATTGAAAAAATAGAGAATAATGAAGAGGTGTTGGGATGAGGTATCTTCATATAAAATTATTAAGAGATCTCCGGCAAAATTGGCAACAATTTTTCTCTGTTTTTCTGATGTCTCTATTAAGTGTATTAATCTTTGTAGGTCTACAAGGAGCTTGGCATGGACTTGAAAAGAGTCTACAGAGTTATTTGAAACAATCTGAACTTCCTGTTGTTTGGGTTCAAGCGAGACAAATTGATGAATCAAAAATTAAGCAGGTTGAACTATTATCTTCTGTTGAAAAAGTTATCAGTAAAAAGAAAGGATTTGCTAATATTGTTCGTTTAGACAAGACTGATGGACGAATCAATCTTGAAACGATTACAGATAATCAACTGGTTACAGTAACAGAAGGAAGTCCTTTTTCTGAAGGAAAACAAGATTCGATTTGGATTGATGGGAATTATGCTAAGAAGAATCAATTACAGATTGGAGATTCAATTTCTATTTCATCAAGGGGGAAACAGATAGATTTAGAAATTGTAGGATTTGTTCAGGCAACAGATAAGATTTATTTTACAGGTAGCATGGAATATATAGCTCCAAATCCTGACAATGATGCCTATGGTTATATTGCAGATAATGAAATTGCAAAAGGAATTCTGGGTTTATCGTCAGATAATGCCTTAGAAATTTATGGCTCTAAGATAGATTTGCGAGGAGATTTAGAGTCTATTTTTGGGGGCGATTTAATTTCTTATCAAGATCAAAAAAGTTTAACTGAAATATCAGAAGCTACCGATCGAGTTGGGCAAATTAGAAACTTATCTTACTTATTTTCTTTTATCTTTATTTTGTTAGCTATTTTGGCTATGTTTACAACCATTCAGCGTTTGATTGATGGCCAAACAAAAGAGATTGCTGTATTAAAGGCTTTAGGTTTTTCAAATCAGGCTATCAGTTTACATTATATTTTATTTGGCTTAGTAGTAAGTTTATTAGGAAGTTTTGCAGGCTTTGCTATTTCTCCCTTGATGTCATGGTTTGTACTAGAAACTCAAAAGTCAATGTTTACACTTCCAAATTGGCAAATCTCTTATTCATCTTCATCAATAGTCGTTGGTATTGTAGTCATTATTATTTGTGTTTTAGCTGCCTATTTAGCTTCTAGAGAGTCAGCTAGAGGCTTACCAGCAATATTTTTAAGAGGTAAAGAAAAAGTTGCTAAATCTGTCTTTGTAGAAAGATTTTCCTCTATCTGGCAACGAATTTCTTATCCTTCAAGATGGGCAATTCGGGATGCCTCGTTTAATCGTATTCGAGTTTTGATGGGAATCGTGGGAGTTGCAGGAAGTATGATGTTACTGATTGCTGGAATTGGTATGCCTGTGTCCATGAATCATCTTGTTGATAAGGCATATAATGAAGATTTTTCTTATTCAAAACGACTGACCGTAGCGGATTATACCACTTCTAAGTCCAGATATGGTGGGCAAGGCGTACAAATCTCACAAGCACATTTTAATCCAGATGATAGCTACAATCGTTTATTGATTATATTTGATGATGGAGATATGATCCAAGCAAAAACAGAGAGTGCTGATTCTTTGAAAGATGATGGTTTGTATGTAACTAGATCATTTGCCCATTTAGCAGGTATTAAAGTCGGAGATTTTTTAAATGTGACTCCCTATCAAGATGGTCATACTTACAAGTTTGAAGTAAAAGGGATTGTCACAAGTGAAACCAATCAAGGGGCTTATCTTCATGCTAGAGTCTTTGAAAAATCAGGGGGAGATTTTACTCCACATACTTTATTAGTTGGGCCGGAGGTGGACGAAGATACTATTAAGCAAGACAAAGGTGTTCTATCTGTCATTGAAAAAGGGAGCCAAGAAAAAAATGCCTATGATTTTGTATCTAGTTTGATGAGTGTATTTCTAATGATTATTGGCTTTGCCTTATTACTTGTTATTATTGTTCTCTATAATCTGGGCTCTTTAAACTTTGTAGAGAGAATGAGAGACTATGCTACATTACAAGTATTAGGATTTTCTAATCAATATCTACAGATGGTAACTCTTTTTGAGACTATACTAACTACCTTTATTGGTTGGCTAGTAGGAATTCCTTTAGGCATATGGTTTTTGAAAGAATATGTAGCAACATTTTCGACGATTCGAATTGAGTATACCGCTTATATCAGTATGTATGTCCTTGCTTCTGCTACGTTATTGGTTTGGTTTACATCTTTAGGGACTGCTTATTTTATTAGTCTTCGTATGAGAAAGATTGACATGATTAGTGCTCTAAAGGGGGTAGACTAGTATAGTCAGTTCTGAGTGAATTTATAGACATTTATGAATAATTGTTAATCATCAGTTCTAATACTCAATGAAAATCAAAGAGCAAACTAGGAAGCTAGCCGTGGGCTGCTCAAAGCACTGCTTTGAGGTTGTAGATAGAACTGACGAAGTCAGTAACCTATATACGGTAAGGCGATGCTGACGTGGTTTGAAGAGATTTTCGAAGAGTATAAGGTCTAAATTTACCTATTTGTGTTTCGGTTCACTGCATTACTGCATTCAAAATCCGTCAGCTCAATAAGAGTTGACGGATTATTTTATACTTATACTTGGGTTAAAAATTCTTCTGTAGTAAGAATTTGAGCAAACTCATCTTGTAGAGAAAGGAGATTAATCTCATGGATAGTCTCAGGAGAGATGGCCTGACCGTTTTTGTTAGATAGGGTAAAACTGGCAGTGGCATCTGCTAGTAAAGTGACTTCAAAACCAAGATTTGCTGCCATTCGTGTCGTAGTAGATACACAATGAGGCAGGGTCAAACCAACAACGACTAAATGACAAATCTGATTTTTTCGTAAATATGTTTCAAGATTTGTTCCAATAAAGGCGCTATTAACCGTTTTGTGAAAGACAGGTTCTGCAGTAACTGGCTCAAATCCACTTTTAAACTCCTGATTTTGTTTGTTATGAAATTGCGACTGGGGATTGTCAGATATGTGTTGAACGTGTAAGACTGGAAGAGCGTGTTTACGAAAGTATGCCAGTACCCTCAGTGCTTGATGTTCAGCTTGAGGGTTGTTTCGTTCTCCCCAGATAAATCTATCAAATGCTTTTTGCATATCGATAATCAGTAGAGCAGTATGAACCATTTTATGCCTTATCCAATTGCAAGAGGGCTTCAATCTCTGCCAGGGTGCTAGCTTGTGAAATGGCTCCACGGAGTTTGGCAGCGCCAGATGTTCCACGGAGGTAGTGAGGAGCGAGGCCACGGAATTCACGAACTGCTACGTTTTCCCCTTTGAGGTTAATCAAGCGTTTCAAATGTTCGTAGGCGATTTTCATCTTGTCTTCAAAGGTCAAATCAGGTAGAATTTCTCCTGTTTCAAAGTAATGGTTGATTTGGTTGAAGAGGTAAGGATTTCCCATAGCAGCGCGGCCAATCATGACTGCGTCAGCACCGACTTCTTCGATGCGTTGTTTGGCTTCTTGAACTGTACGGATGTCACCGTTGGCGATAAATGGAATCTTGGTCAAAGCTTGAGCGACCTTGTGAAGGGTCTCGAGGTCTGCGTGACCTGTATACATTTGTTCACGGGTACGGCCATGCATGGCGAGGGCAGAAACACCTGCTGCTTCAGCAGCGAGGGCATTTTCTACTGCAAGAGATGGATCAGCCCAGCCGGTACGCATTTTGACGGTGAGGGGGATATCAAGGACCGATTGAACCTTGTTGATGATAGAGTAAATTTTGTCTGGATCCTTGAGCCACATAGCGCCAGCTTCGTTCTTCACGATTTTATTAACTGGGCAGCCCATGTTGATATCCACGATATCGGTTTTGGTGTTTTCTTGGATGAATTCTGCTGCGCGTGCTAGGCTGTCTTCATCACTACCAAAAAGTTGGATAGAGACTGGATTTTCGCCCTCATCGATATGAAGCATGTGTAGGGTTTTTTCGTTGTTGTATTGAATTCCCTTGTCAGAGACCATTTCCATTACAACGAGTCCAGCTCCGAGCTCTTTTGCGATGGTACGAAAGGCTGAGTTGGTTACGCCAGCCATAGGCGCTAAAACGGTACGATTGGGAATCTCAACATTGCCAATCATAAAGGGTGTATTAAGATTTGTCACGAATGAGTTCCTCCAGGTCGTTTTCATCAAAGTTGTAAGTAGTTTGGCAGAATTGACAAGTGATTTCTGCCCCGTGGTCTTCCTCTTTCATTTCCTGTAAGTCTGAGCTTGGAAGGCTAGCAAGAGCGTTCATAAAGCGTTCATGGCTACAGTCACATTGGAAACGGATTTCTTCTTCAGAAAGACGCTTGTAGGCCTCGTCACCGTAGATAGCCTTGAGGAGGGCTTCGATATGGTCGTCGCTTTCCAGAAGGGTTGAGATAGCTGGCATTTCTTGGATGCGTTTTTCAAAGCGAGCAATCTCTTCTTCCTTAGCTCCTGGCAAGACTTGAACTAGGAAACCACCTGCAACCTTGACCTTGTCTTCTTCGTCTAAAAGGACATTGAGGCCGACTGCTGAAGGGGTTTGTTGGCTTTCGGTCAGGTAAAAGGCCAGGTCTTCACCGATTTCCCCAGAGATGAGGGGAGTCATAGAGTTGTAAGGATTTCCAGTACCGTAGTCGGTGATAACGAGGAATTGACCATTGCCAACAAAAGGTCCGACTAGGACTTCACCAGTTGTAGTCTTTTTGATGTCAACACCAGGATTTTGAACATAGCCTTTGACGTTCCCCTTGGTATCTGCGACCGTGATAATGGCCCCTAGAGAGCTAGATCCCAGTACCTTAACTGTTAATTTGGTATTCCCTTTTTCATTGGCTGCGAGAATCTGGCTGGCGATAAGAGTTCGACCAAGCGCTACAGTTGAGCTAGCTTGGGTTTGGTGTTTTTCTTGAGCAGTGCGGACGGTTTCCGTGCTATCAAGGACAAAAGCACGAAAGGCTCCGCTTTCTGATATTGTTTTAATAATTTTATCCATAGCTACTATTTTAGCATAAAAATGCCCAAAGGGGGAGCCGTGTGTTTGCTGATTTTCAGGATAATGGACCAGGAAATCAGCATGAAAATAAAAAGAGAAACAGATTATTTCAGCATTTGAAAGATTTATGCTATGCTTGAAGGAGAAAATGAAAGGGGTAACAAATGTATTTAGGTGATTTGATGGAAAAAGCCGAATCTGGCCAATTTTTAGTCCTTTCCTTTCTATTACAAGATTCGCAGACAACAGTCAAGGAAGCCATGGAAGAAACAGGTTTTTCAAAGGCGACCTTAACCAAGTATATCTCTCTGATTAACGAAAATGCCTTGGAAAGAGGATTAGAGCTGACCATCCACTTGGAAGATGAAAATCTGCGCTTGTCGATTGGTGCAGCTACCAAGGGGAGAGAGATTCGGAGCTTGTTTCTAGACAATGCCATTAAGTACCAAATTTTGGTTTACCTTCTCTATCACCAACAGTTTCTAGCTCATCAGTTGGCTCAAGAATTGATGATTAGCGAGGCCACGCTTGGTCGCCACTTAGCTAGTCTAAATCAGATTTTGTCAGAGTTTGACTTATCCATCCAAAATGGCCGTTGGCGAGGTCCGGAGCATCAGATTCGCTATTTCTATTTCTGTCTTTTTCGCAAGTTGTGGTCCAGTCAGGAATGGGAAGGACATATGCAGAAGCCAGAGAGAAAGCAGGAGATTGCCAGCTTAGAAGAAATCTGCGGTGCTAGCTTGTCTTCAGGTCAGAAACTGGACTTGGTTCTCTGGGTTCACATCAGTCAACAGCGCCTTCGGGTTAACGCCTGTCAGTTTCAAGTCATAGAAGAAAAAATGCGAGGGTATTTTGACAATATTTTCTACCTTCGTTTGCTGAGAAAGGCTCCGTCCTTTTTTGCTGGGCAACATATCCCTCTAGGAACTGAGGATGGTGAGATGATGGTATTCTTTTCATTTCTCCTTTCCCATCGTATCTTGCCCCTTCATACTATGGAGTATATCCTTGGTTTTGGAGGGCAATTAGCCGATTTGCTGACGCAATTGATTCAAGAGATGAAGAAGGAGGAGCTGCTGGGGGACTACACAGAGGACCATGTCACCTATGAACTCAGCCAGCTTTGTGGTCAAGTTTATCTCTACAAGGGCTATATCTTGCAAGATCAGTACAGATACCAGACAGAGAATCGTCATCCCTATTTGCTGATGGAACATGATTTTAGAGGGACTGCAGAGAGAATTTTTCATGCTATACCTGCCTTTCAGCAGGGGACGGATTTGGATAAGAAAATTCTCTGGGAATGGCTCCAGTTGATAGAGTATATGGCAGAAAATGGTGGCCAACATATGAGGATTGGTCTGGATTTGACATCTGGTTTCCTTGTCTTTTCTAGGATGGCTGCCCTTTTGAAACGGTATTTGGAATACAATCGTTTCATTACTATTGAAGCCTATGACCCCAGTCGACATTATGATTTGCTGGTTACCAATAACCCGATTCATAAGAAGGAGCAGACACCAGTCTATTATTTAAAAAACGACTTGGATTTGGAAGATTTAGCTACGATTCGTCAGATGCTATTTGCCTAAAAAACCTGAATTTTCAGGTCTTTTTTGTGAAATTCGCACAATCTCCTCACTTTTTTTTAAAATTTTAAAAAAATTGATAGACAGGAAAGCGCTTTATTTTGTATACTAGTAAGTGTAAAGAGGAAACATCCTCAAGATCTTTATCAGGAGGACAGCACATGTCACAAGAAAAATACATTATGGCCATTGACCAGGGAACTACAAGTTCTCGTGCTATCATTTTCAACAAAAAAGGGGAAAAGGTTAGCTCGAGTCAAAAAGAGTTTACCCAGATTTTCCCTCAGGCAGGTTGGGTAGAGCACAATGCCAATGAAATTTGGAACTCCGTCCAGTCAGTTATTGCGGGTGCTTTCATCGAAAGTGGTGTCAAGCCAAATCAAATTGAAGCAATCGGGATCACCAACCAGCGTGAAACAACTGTTGTCTGGGATAAGAAAACAGGGCTCCCTATCTACAACGCTATCGTTTGGCAATCACGTCAGACAGCACCTTTGGCTGAGCAACTAAAAAGCCAAGGTTATGTGGAAAAATTCCATGAAAAGACTGGTTTGATCATCGATGCTTACTTCTCTGCGACCAAGGTTCGTTGGATTTTGGATCATGTAGAAGGCGCTCAAGAGCGAGCAGAAAAAGGGGAATTGCTCTTTGGTACTATCGATACTTGGTTGGTTTGGAAATTGACTGACGGTGCGGCTCACGTGACTGACTACTCAAACGCAGCTCGTACCATGCTTTATAACATTAAAGAACTCAAATGGGATGATGAGATTTTAGAAATCCTTAACATTCCTAAAGCAATGTTGCCTGAAGTTCGTTCTAACTCTGAAATCTACGGTAAGACAGCTCCATTCCATTTCTACGGTGGAGAAGTGCCAATCTCAGGTATGGCTGGGGACCAACAGGCAGCCCTCTTTGGGCAGTTGGCCTTTGAACCAGGTATGGTTAAGAATACTTATGGAACAGGTTCTTTCATCATCATGAATACTGGTGAAGAGATGCAGTTGTCTGAAAACAACCTCTTGACAACCATTGGTTACGGAATTAACGGCAAGGTTTACTATGCCTTGGAAGGTTCTATCTTCATTGCAGGAAGTGCTATTCAGTGGCTTCGTGACGGTCTTCGAATGGTTGAAAATTCACCAGAATCTGAAAAATACGCTCGTGATTCTCACAACAATGATGAAGTTTATGTCGTTCCAGCCTTTACAGGTCTAGGTGCTCCATACTGGAACCAAAACGCTCGCGGTTCTGTCTTTGGCTTAACTCGTGGAACAACTAAAGAAGACTTTATCAAGGCGACTTTGCAATCTATTGCTTATCAAGTACGTGACATCATCGACACCATGCAAGTGGATGCTCAGACAGCTATCCAAGTCTTGAAAGTAGACGGTGGTGCAGCTATGAACAATTTCCTCATGCAGTTCCAAGCTGATATTTTGGGAATCGATATCGCACGCGCCAAAAACTTGGAAACAACAGCCCTAGGAGCAGCCTTCCTAGCAGGTTTGTCAGTAGGTTATTGGAAAGACTTGGATGAGTTGAAACTCTTGAATGAGACAGGAGAGCTCTTCGAGCCATCGATGAACGAATCTCGCAAGGAACAACTCTACAAGGGCTGGAAGAAGGCTGTAAAAGCAACGCAAGTCTTTGCGGAAATCGATGACTAATACTCAATGAAAATCAAAGAGCAAACTAGGAAGCTAGCCGCAGGTTGCTCAAAGCACTGCTTTGAGGTTGTAAATGAAACTGACGAAGTCAGTAACCATACATTCGGTAAGGCGACGCTGACGTGGTTTGAAGAGATTTTCGAAGAGTATAATACTGGAAGAATAAAGCGACTTAGTTAGAAAGTGTGTAAATATGGAATTTTCAAAGAAAACACGTGAATTATCAATTAAAAAAATGCAGGAACGAACCCTGGACCTCTTGATTATTGGTGGAGGAATCACTGGTGCTGGTGTAGCTTTGCAGGCGGCAGCTAGTGGTCTTGAAACTGGTTTGATCGAAATGCAGGACTTCGCAGAAGGAACATCAAGTCGTTCAACAAAATTGGTTCACGGAGGTCTGCGTTACCTCAAACAATTTGACGTGGAAGTGGTGTCAGATACGGTTTCTGAACGTGCAGTAGTTCAACAAATCGCTCCACACATTCCAAAACCAGACCCAATGCTCTTGCCAGTTTACGATGAAGATGGAGCGACCTTTAGCCTCTTCCGTCTGAAAGTAGCCATGGACTTGTACGACCTTTTGGCAGGGGTTAACAATACGCCAGCAGCCAACAAGGTCTTGAGCAAGGAAGAAGTCTTGGAACGTCAACCAAACTTGAAGAAAGAAGGCTTGGTAGGAGGCGGGGTTTACCTTGACTTCCGTAACAACGATGCGCGTCTCGTGATTGAAAACATCAAACGTGCCAATCAAGATGGTGCCCTCATTGCCAACCATGTTAAGGCAGAAGGCTTCCTCTTTGACGAAAGTGGCAAGATTACTGGTGTTGTAGCTCGTGATTTGTTGACAGACCAAGTCTTTGAAATTAAGGCTCGTCTGGTTATCAACACAACAGGTCCTTGGAGCGACAAGGTGCGCAATTTGTCTAATAAGGGAACACAATTCTCACAAATGCGTCCAACTAAGGGAGTTCACTTGGTAGTGGATTCAAGCAAAATCAAGGTTTCACAGCCAGTTTACTTTGATACAGGTTTGGGTGATGGCCGTATGGTCTTTGTTCTCCCACGTGAAAACAAGACTTACTTCGGTACAACCGATACAGACTACACAGGAGATTTAGAACATCCAAAAGTGACGCAGGAAGATGTAGATTATCTGCTTGGCATTGTCAACAACCGCTTCCCAGAAGCTAATATCACCATTGATGATATCGAAAGCAGCTGGGCAGGTCTTCGTCCATTGATCGCAGGCAATAGTGCTTCTGACTACAATGGCGGAAATAACGGAACCATTAGCGATGAGAGCTTCAATACTTTGATTGCGACTGTCGAAGCTTATCTATCGAAAGAAAAAACGCGTGAAGATGTTGAATCTGCTGTCAGCAAGCTTGAAAGCAGCACATCTGAGAAACATTTGGACCCATCCGCAGTTTCTCGTGGTTCTAGCTTGGACCGTGATGATAATGGTCTGCTGACCCTTGCTGGTGGTAAAATTACAGACTACCGTAAGATGGCTGAAGGAGCTATGGAGCGCGTGGTCGATATCCTCAAAGCAGAATTTGACCGTAGTTTTAAACTCATCAACTCTAAGACTTACCCTGTTTCAGGTGGAGAATTGAATCCAGCAAATGTGGACTCAGAAATCGAAGCCTTTGCGCAACTTGGAGTGTCACGTGGATTGGATAGCAAGGAAGCTCACTATCTAGCAAATCTTTACGGTTCAAATGCACCGAAGGTCTTTGCTCTTGCTCATAGTTTGGAACAAGCGCCAGGACTCAGTTTGGCAGACACTTTGTCACTTCACTATGCAATGCGCAATGAGTTGGCTCTGAGCCCAGTTGACTTCCTTCTTCGTCGTACCAACCACATGCTCTTTATGCGTGATAGTTTGGATAGCATCGTTGAGCCAGTTTTGGACGAAATGGGACGATTCTATGATTGGTCAGAAGAAGAAAAAGCAGGCTACCGTGCGGATGTCGAAGCAGCTCTCGCTAACAACGATTTAGCAGAATTAAAAAATTAAGAAAGAATAAAAGAGGTGGCGGGCAGAACTCCTTGTCGCCCGCCCCTTCTTTTTAATGGAGACAGAAAGATGATGAATGAATTATTTGGAGAATTTTTAGGGACTTTAATCCTGATTCTTCTAGGAAATGGTGTTGTTGCAGGTGTGGTTCTTCCTAAAACCAAGAGCAACAATGCAGGTTGGATTGTGATTACTATGGGTTGGGGAATTGCTGTAGCCGTTGCGGCTTTTGTATCTGGCACGCTCAGCCCAGCCCACCTAAATCCAGCTGTAACGTTTGCGATGGCCTTAAAAGGAACGCTCTCTTGGGCTTCCGTTTTCCCATACATCCTAGCTCAGTTCGCAGGGGCTATGCTGGGTCAGATTTTGGTTTGGTTGCAATTCAAACCGCATTATGAGGCAGAAGAAAATGCAGGCAATATCCTGGCAACCTTCAGTACTGGACCAGCTATAAAAGATACTGTATCAAACTTGATTAGTGAAATCCTTGGCACCTTTGTATTGGTATTGACAATCTTTGCTTTGGGACTTTATGACCTTCAAGCAGGAATCGGAACCTTCGCAGTGGGAACTTTGATTGTCGGTATCGTTCTATCACTAGGTGGGACAACAGGTTCTGCCTTGAACCCTGCGCGTGACCTTGGACCTCGTATCATGCATAGCATTTTGCCAATTTCAAACAAGGGAGACGGAGACTGGTCTTACGCTTGGATTCCAGTTGTGGGACCTGTTATCGGTGCAGCCTTGGCCGTGCTTGTATTCTCGCTTTTCTAATCTAGAAAACAATTATGTTGAAAAGCTTGAGATGAAAATCTCAGGCTTTTTTCATTGAGTATAACTTCTTAGAGCTAGCCTCCAACGATAATAATTCCTTCAAAAAATAGGAATAATAAAGGCAATAGTTTTTGCTTTTTTATGTGAAAAATCTCACTTTTGTTTTCTGCTATTTTATGCTAAAATATTAAAAATCAAATTTTAATTCCAAAGTTGGCAACTAAGATAGGAGAGCTATATGTCTAATTCATTTATCAAATTGTTAGTCTCTCAATTGTTTGCAAATTTAGCAGATATTTTCTTTAGAGTAACAATCATTGCGAACATATACATTATTTCAAAATCAGTAATTGCCACATCACTAGTTCCTATTTTAATAGGGATATCCTCTTTTGTTGCTAGTCTTTTAGTTCCTTTAGTTACTAAAAGGTTAGCGCTAAATAGGGTTTTATCTTTATCCCAATTTGGAAAGACTATATTATTATCGATACTGGTAGGGATGTTTATACTAATGCAATCAGTAGCGCCTTTGGTGACCTATCTATTTGTTGTTGCAATTTCCATATTAGATGGTTTTGCAGCACCTGTTTCCTATGCTATTGTGCCACGCTATGCGACCGATTTGGGCAAGGCTAATTCAGCCTTATCAATGAGTGGTGAAGCTGTTCAATTGGTGGGTTGGGGATTAGGTGGACTCTTGTTTGCAACAATTGGTCTCTTACCTACCACGTTTATCATTTTAATCTTGTATATCATTTCTAGCTTTCTGATGTTATTTCTTCCTAAGGCTGAAGTGGAGGTGTTAGAGTCAGAAACTAATCTTGAAATTTTGCTCAAAGGTTGGAAGTTAGTTGCTAGAGATCCTAGATTAAGACTTTTTGTATCAGCAAATTTATTTGAAATTTTCTCAAATACGATTTGGGTTTCGTCTATCATACTTGTCTTTGTAACTGAGTTATTAAATGAAACGGAAAGTTACTGGGGATATTCTAATACAGCATACTCTATCGGGATTATAATTAGTGGCTTAATTGCTTTTCGGCTATCTGAAAAGTTTCTCGCTGCTAAATGGGAAAGTATTCTTTTTTCTCTTATAGCCATAGCAATAGTGACACTGACTATTCTATATTTTCCAAATGCACAGATGTTTTTAGTATTTTCAGCTTTAGTTGGTATGTTATCGCAGCTAAAAGAAGTTCCTGAAAGTGTATTTCTTCAGGAAACAGTAGAGGAAAATAACTTGGTTAATGTCTATTCCGTTCTGGAAGTGATTTCGACACTAGCATTTTCAGTATTTGTTTTGCTAATGAGCTATATTACTGAGAGTTTTGGTATTAGCATCAGTTTTTGGCTATCAGCCATTTGTCTGATGATAGAAGCTATTTTAATTTATATCAGACGAGATTATTTTAAATGAGAGACTAGTTAAAAAGTCTTTAAAAATCAGCAAATCGCATAGTATCAGGTGTTGAAAAAACTTGATATCGTGCGTTTTATTATGGGAAGATTTCCTTCATTTTCTCCTGAAATTGAGTTTTTGCCCAGCCTCACTCTATTTAAAATATACATAGAAAAAGCGCATAATCCTTAAAATAAGCTGAAATCTAGTGAAAATGTACGGTAAACAATTGAAAAACTAGCCTATAAAGTGGTACAATGGTAGAAAAATACTATAGTAAGAGTCTATCTTATTTAGCAAAAATTACAGAAATGAATGGTTTTTCTTGATGAAACAGAGAAAAGAATTGTACCTCTTTCTTGGTCGGACAGCCTTGTATTTTCTTATCTTTCTGGGGCTGCTTTACTTCTTTAGCTATCTTGGTCAGGGTCAAGGAAGCTTTATCTATAATGAATTTTAACTTGAAGGAGAATTCCTATTGTGTCAAATAAACCAATAGTAGATATGATTGAAACCATTGAGCATTTTGCTCAGACACAGCCTAGCTATCCTGTTTACAATGTTTTGGGGCAGGAACACACTTATGGAGATTTAAAGGCTGATTCGGATAGTTTGGCTGCAGCCATTGATCAACTGGATTTGCCTGAGAAGTCTCCTGTGGTTGTTTTTGGTGGCCAAGAATATGAAATGTTGGCAACTTTTGTAGCGCTGACTAAGTCAGGTCATGCCTATATTCCTATTGACAGCCATTCGGCCTTGGAGCGAGTTTCAGCTATTTTAGAAGTAGCGGAGCCAAGTTTGATTATTGCCATTTCAGACTTCCCATTGGAGCAGGTTTCTACATCGATGATGACTCTAGCTCAGGTTCAAGAAGCCTTTGCTCAAGGGAATAACTATGAAATCACGCATCCAGTCAAGGGAGATGATAATTACTACATTATCTTTACTTCTGGTACGACTGGTAAGCCAAAGGGAGTGCAGATTTCACATGATAATCTCCTCAGCTTTACCAATTGGATGATTACGGACAAGGAATTTGCGACGCCAAGTCGTCCGCAAATGCTGGCTCAGCCACCTTATTCTTTTGACTTGTCTGTCATGTACTGGGCACCGACCTTGGCACTGGGTGGTACGCTCTTCGCTCTTCCTTCAGCTATTACTCAGGACTTTAAGCAACTCTTTGCGACCATCTTTTCATTGCCAATCGCTATCTGGACATCAACCCCTTCTTTTGCGGATATGGCCATGTTATCAGAAGACTTCAACAGCGAGAAAATGCCAGGTATCACGCATTTTTACTTTGATGGCGAAGAATTGACGGTCAAAACGGCTCAAAAACTACGTGAGCGTTTCCCCAATGCCCATATTATCAATGCCTACGGTCCAACAGAAGCGACAGTAGCCCTGTCAGCTGTTGCTGTGACAGACGAGATGTTGGCAACTCTCAAACGCCTACCAATCGGCTATACCAAGGCTGATTCTCCAACCTTTATCATTGACGAGGAAGGCAATAAATTGCCAAATGGCGAACAGGGAGAAATCATTGTTTCTGGACCAGCTGTTTCAAAAGGTTATATGAACAATCCTGAAAAAACGGCAGAAGCCTTCTTTGAGTTTGAAGGTCTACCAGCCTACCATACAGGAGATGTGGGAACTATGACAGATGAAGGCTTACTTCTCTACGGCGGACGCATGGACTTCCAGATTAAGTTCAACGGTTACCGCATTGAGTTAGAAGATGTCTCTCAAAACCTCAATAAGTCTCGCTTTATCGAGTCTGCTGTAGCTGTGCCACGTTATAATAAAGACCACAAGGTGCAAAATCTATTGGCTTATGTCATCTTGAAAGACGGTGTTCGTGAGCAGTTTGAGCGAGATATTGATATTACCAAGGCTATCAAGGAAGATTTAACAGATATCATGATGTCCTACATGATGCCATCTAAATTCCTTTATCGAGACAGTTTGCCACTGACTCCAAATGGAAAGATTGACATCAAAGGATTGATTAACGAGGTGAATAAGAGATGATGGAGTTCTTTCAACAGCTTCCTCATTTAGAGCCATACGGCAATCCTCAGTATTTTGTCTATGTGATTGCTGCAACCTTGCCCATCTTTATCGGTCTCTTTTTCAAGAAACGCTTTGCCTGGTATGAAGTACTGGTTAGTCTTTTCTTTATCGTCACCATGTTGGTAGGTGGGAAGACCAATCAGTTGGCTGCCTTGGGTATTTACCTTTGCTGGGAAATATTGCTCCTGCTTTTCTACAAGCATTATCGAAAAAGCAAGGATGGCAAGTGGGTCTTCTACCTAGTTAGCTTTCTATCCCTCCTTCCGATTATCTTTGTCAAGGTGCAGCCAGCTATCAATGGAACGCAGTCTTTGCTTGGGTTCTTGGGTATTTCTTATCTGACCTTTCGTTCGGTTGGGATTATCATCGAGCTGAGAGATGGAGTGATTAAGGATTTTACCCTCTGGGAATTCCTCCGTTTTCTTCTCTTCATGCCGACCTTTTCAAGTGGCCCAATCGATCGCTTTAAGCGTTTTAATGAAAATTATCAGACCATTCCTGAGCGGGATGAGTTGCTGGATATGTTGGATGAATCTGTTCGCTATATCATGTGGGGCTTTTTGTATAAGTTTATCCTAGCTCATGTTTTAGGAGAGACTTTACTACCTCCTCTGAAGAATCTAGCCCTGCAGTCTGGTGGCTTCTTTAACCACTATGCCTTGGCAGTCATGTATACCTTTGGTCTGGAACTCTTCTTTGACTTTGCAGGTTATTCTATGTTTGCCTTAGCCATTTCAAATTTAATGGGAATCCGTAGTCCCATCAACTTTAACAAGCCCTTTTTATCAAGGGATTTAAAGGAATTTTGGAATCGTTGGCACATGAGTCTTTCTTTCTGGTTCCGTGACTTTGTCTTTATGCGAATGGTGATGGTATTGACCAGAAAGAAGATCTTTAAAAATCGCAATGTAACCTCAAGCGTGGCTTACATTGTAAATATGCTGATTATGGGATTTTGGCATGGTGTGACCTGGTACTACATCGCCTATGGACTTTTTCATGGGATTGGACTGGTCATCAATGACGCTTGGATTCGCAAGAAAAAAACGCTCAATAAGGAGCGGAAAAAATCAGGGAAGCCTGCTCTACCTGAGAATCGCTGGATTCAGTTGCTTGGCATGGTTGTCACCTTCCATGTCGTCATGCTGTCATTCTTAATCTTTTCTGGATTTTTGAATGATTTATGGTTTAAAAAATAAAAGGAAATAAAATATGGATATCAAATCAGAAGTTATCGAAATTATTGATGAGTTGTTTATGGAAGATGTTTCTGACATGATGGATGAAGATCTTTTTGACGCAGGTGTCTTGGATAGTATGGGAACGGTTGAATTGATTGTGGAGATTGAAAACCGTTTTGACATTCGTGTCCCTGTAACAGAGTTTGGTCGTGACGACTGGAATACAGCTAATAAAATCATAGCTGGTATTGTGGAGCTACAAAATGCTTAAACGCTTATGGATGATCTTCGGACCGGTCTTGATAGCTGGTTTGTTGGTTTGTCTGCTTATCTTTTTCTATCCTGCTGAGATGCGCCATGATCTGGGAGCTGAAAAGCGTTCGGCGGTGGCTACTACCATTGAAAGTTTTAAGGAGCGGAGTCAAAAGGTCAGAGCCTTATCTGATCCAAATATGCGTTTTGTTCTCTTCTTTGGCTCCAGTGAATGGCTTCGTTTTGACGGTGCCCATCCTGCGGTATTGGCTGAGAAATACAACCGCTCTTATCGCCCCTATCTTTTAGGACAGAGGGGAGCTGCATCGCTCAACCAGTATTTTGGGATGCAACAGATGTTGCCACAACTGGAGAATAAACAAGTTGTATATGTCATCTCGCCCCAGTGGTTTAGTAAAAATGGCTATGAGCCAGCAGCCTTCCAGCAGTATTTTAATGGGGATCAGTTGACGAGTTTTCTGGAACATCAATCTGGAGATCAGGCTAGTCAATATGCAGCGACCCGCTTACTACAGCAGTTTCCAAATGTAGCTATGAAGGACCTGGTTCAGAAGTTGGCAAGTAAAGAAGAATTGTCGACGGCAGACAATGAAATGATTGAATTATTGGCTCGTTTTAATGAACGTCAAGCTTCCTTTTTTGGTCAGTTTTCGGTTAGAGGCTATTTCAAATACGATAAGCATGTAGCTAAGTATTTAAAGACCTTGCCAGATCAGTTTTCTTATCAAGCTATAGAAGATGTTGTCAAAGCAGATGCAGAAAAGAATACTTCTAATAATGATCTGGGAATGGAGAATTATTTCTATAATACACAGATTAAGAAGGATTTGAATAAATTAAAGGATTCTCAGAAAAATTTTACCTATCTCAAGTCGCCAGAATATAATGACTTGCAGTTAGTGTTGACACAGTTTTCTAAATCCAAGGTAAACCCGATTTTTATCATTCCACCTGTTAATAAAAAATGGATGGACTATGCTGGTTTACGAGAGGATATGTACCAACAAACGGTGCAGAAGATTCGCTACCAGTTAGAAAGTCAAGGTTTTACCAATATAGCAGATTTTTCTAAGGACGGTGGGGAAGCTTTCTTTATGAAGGATACCATTCACCTTGGTTGGTTAGGTTGGTTGGCATTTGATAAGGCCGTTGATCCTTTCCTATCCAATCCCACACCAGCTCCGACTTATCATCTGAATGAGCGCTTTTTCAGTAAAGACTGGGCGACTTATGATGGAGATGTCAAGGAATTTCAATAGATCATAATATAGAAGAGTTCAAGGATGAAACTAGTTTTCACGTTTTTTCTTGACTCTTTTTTTGGTTGTGATATAATTAACCAGTAAATAATTTTTCAAAGAATAGTATTTTTCTCTTAAAATAAAGAGAAGTCCAAAAGGAAAGGAGTCAGATATGAGACAGCTAGCGAAGGATATCGATGCCTTTTTAAATGAGGTGATTTTGCAGGCGGAAAATCAGCATGAAATCCTAATAGGTCATTGTACTAGCGAGGTGGCCCTGACCAATACTCAGGAGCACATTCTCATGCTCTTGTCAGAGGAATCTTTAACAAATTCAGAGTTGGCCCGTCGCCTCAATGTCAGTCAGGCGGCAGTTACCAAGGCCATTAAGTCTTTGGTCAAGGAAGGAATGTTGGAAACATCTAAAGATCCTAAGGATGCGCGTGTGATTTTTTATCAGTTGACTGATTTGGCTCGTCCAATCGCTGAGGAGCACCATCATCACCATGAGCATACACTTTTAACCTATGAACAAGTGGCGACTCAGTTTACTCCAAATGAACAAAAAGTTATTCAGCGGTTTTTGACTGCTTTAGTAGGAGAAATCAAATAATGAGATATATTACGGTAGAGGATTTATCCTTCTATTATGATAAGGAGCCCGTTCTTGAACATATCAATTATAGTGTTGATAGTGGGGAATTTGTTACCTTGACAGGGGAGAATGGGGCAGCTAAGACGACACTGATTAAGGCCAGTCTTGGAATCCTTCAGCCACGCATTGGAAAGGTGACTATTTCAACGACAAATACGCAGGGTAAGAAATTGAGAATAGCCTATCTTCCTCAACAGATTGCCAGTTTTAACGCAGGTTTTCCAAGTACGGTTTATGAGTTTGTCAAGTCAGGTCGCTATCCGCGAAAAGGCTGGTTCCGTCGTTTGAATGCTCATGATGAGGAGCATATCAAGGCCAGTTTAGACTCAGTTGGTATGTGGGAACACCGAGACAAACGCTTGGGGTCTCTATCTGGAGGACAAAAGCAGCGAGCGGTGATCGCGCGTATGTTTGCTTCTGACCCAGATGTATTTATCCTAGATGAGCCGACAACGGGGATGGATGCAGGAAGTAAAAATGAATTTTACGAACTCATGCACCACAGCGCCCATCATCATGGCAAGGCTGTTTTGATGATTACCCATGACCCTGAAGAAGTTAAGGACTATGCGGACCGCAATATCCATCTAGTCCGTAACCAAGACTCACCATGGCGTTGTTTCAACGTTCATGAGAATGATCAGGAGGTGGGCCATGCTTAGTTTGTTATCTTATGACTTTATGCAACGTGCCTTTCTGGCCGTTATTGCCATGAGTCTTTTCTCGCCAGTATTGGGGACCTTCCTTATCTTGCGCCGTCAGAGTTTGATGAGTGATACCCTCAGCCACGTCTCACTTTCAGGTGTAGCCTTTGGTCTGGTACTAGGGATTTCTCCGACTATTTCCACTATTGCTATTGTCTTGATTGCGGCGGTCTTTCTGGAGTATCTCCGTACGGTTTACAAGAGCTTTATGGAAATCGGGACAGCTATCCTCATGTCAACGGGTCTGGCTGTTTCTCTGATTGTCATGAGCAAGGGTAAAAGCTCGAGTTCTATGAGTTTGGACCAGTATCTTTTTGGTTCAATCGTGACTATCAGCGAAGAGCAGGTTATTTCCCTCTTTGTCATTGCGGCGGTTGTTTTGATTTTGACCTTCCTCTTCCTTCGTCCGATGTACATTTTGACCTTTGATGAGGATACGGCCTTTGTGGATGGCTTGCCAGTTCGTACCATGTCCATTCTTTTTAACATGGTGACGGGGGTGGCCATTGCCCTTATGATTCCAGCTGCGGGAGCTCTTCTGGTATCGACCATTATGGTCTTGCCAGCCAGTATTGCCCTGCGTCTCGGGAAAAACTTTAAATCGGTTATGCTGCTTGCCAGTGCTATTGGATTTTTGGGAATGGTAGCAGGACTTTACATTTCCTACTATGCAGAAACACCTGCAAGTGCAAGTATTACCATTATTTTTGTAACTGTCTTTTTACTCATTAGTTTAGTAAGACGTTTTATCAAATAGGAGATGAACATGAAAAAAATTAGCTTATTACTCGCCAGTCTATGTGCCTTGTTTTTAGTGGCTTGTTCCAATCAAAAGCAGGCAGATGGCAAACTAAATATTGTGACAACCTTTTACCCTGTCTATGAATTTACCAAGCAAGTCGCAGGAGATACGGCTAATGTAGAGCTCCTAATCGGTGCTGGTACAGAACCCCATGAATATGAACCGTCTGCCAAGGCAGTTGCCAAAATCCAAGATGCAGATACCTTCGTTTATGAAAATGAAAACATGGAAACATGGGTTCCTAAATTGCTAGATACCTTGGATAAGAAAAAGGTCAAAACCATCAAGGCGACAGGCGATATGTTGCTTTTGCCAGGTGGTGAGGAAGAAGAGGGAGACCATGACCATGGAGAAGAAGGCCATCACCATGAGTACGATCCCCATGTTTGGTTATCACCAGTTCGTGCCATTAAACTAGTAGAGCACATCCGTGACAGCTTGTCAGCAGATTATCCTGATAAAAAAGAGACTTTTGAGAAGAATGCAGCTGCCTATATCGAAAAATTACAAGCCTTGGATAAGGCTTATGCAGAAGGCTTGTCTCAAGCCAAACAAAAGAGCTTTGTAACGCAACACGCAGCCTTTAACTATCTCGCCTTGGACTATGGACTCAAACAAGTCGCTATCTCAGGACTTTCTCCAGATGCCGAGCCATCAGCTGCTCGTTTGGCAGAATTGACAGAGTACGTCAAGAAAAATAAAATTGCCTATATCTACTTTGAGGAAAATGCTTCACAAGCCCTTGCTAACACACTTTCAAAAGAGGCAGGTGTCAAAACAGATGTCCTCAATCCTTTAGAAAGTCTGACAGAAGAGGACACCAAGGCTGGAGAAAACTACATTTCCGTGATGGAGAAAAACCTCAAGGCTCTGAAACAAACAACGGACCAAGAAGGCCCAGCAATTGAGCCTGAAAAGGCAGAGGATACCAAGACAGTTCAAAATGGTTACTTTGAAGATGCAGATGTCAAGGACCGCACCTTGAGTGACTATGCAGGTAACTGGCAATCAGTTTATCCTTTCCTTGAAGATGGAACCTTTGACCAAGTCTTTGACTACAAGGCTAAGTTGACTGGTAAGATGACTCAGGCTGAGTACAAGGCCTACTATACAAAAGGCTATCAGACAGATGTGACTAAGATTAACATTACTGATAACACTATGGAATTTGTTCAAGGTGGACAAAGCAAGAAATATACTTACAAGTATGTTGGTAAGAAAATCTTGACTTACAAGAAAGGAAATCGTGGTGTGCGCTTCCTCTTTGAAGCCACAGATGCTGATGCTGGACAATTCAAGTATGTTCAGTTTAGTGACCACAATATCGCCCCAGTTAAGGCAGAACATTTCCATATCTTCTTTGGAGGCACAAGCCAAGAAGCCCTCTTTGAAGAAATGGATAACTGGCCAACCTACTACCCAGATAACCTATCTGGACAAGAAATCGCCCAAGAAATGTTGGCGCATTGATGAGAATCAAAGGATAGCTTTGTATGAGGCTATCTTTTTAGTTACAAAATAGATGGTTAACATTTTATTTTTAAAAATCGCAGTTAAAACTGCACAGCCTTCTTTAAATGTGCTATAATACAGGAAAAATAATGATGGAGGTCACGATAATGGCAACATTTTTGATGATTTTTGTGGTGGTTTGTGTGCTCCTATTGGTGATAGTCACACTGAGTACAGTTTATGTGGTTCGTCAGCAGTCGGTGGCGATTATTGAACGCTTTGGGAAATACCAAAAGGTTGCCAATAGCGGTATTCATATTCGCTTGCCTTTTGGGATTGACTCGATTGCAGCGCGGATTCAGTTGCGCTTGTTGCAAAGCGATATTGTGGTTGAGACTAAAACCAAGGATAATGTGTTTGTTATGATGAATGTAGCGACTCAGTACCGTGTTAATGAGCAGAGCGTGACAGATGCCTACTATAAACTCATGCGTCCAGAATCTCAGATTAAATCTTATATCGAAGATGCTCTTCGCTCTTCTGTTCCCAAATTAACCTTGGATGAATTGTTTGAGAAAAAAGATGAGATTGCCCTTGAAGTTCAACACCAAGTAGCAGAAGAAATGACTACTTACGGTTATATTATCGTGAAAACCTTGATTACTAAGGTCGAACCAGATGCAGAAGTTAAGCAATCCATGAATGAAATCAATGCGGCGCAACGTAAGCGGGTCGCAGCGCAAGAATTGGCGGAAGCAGACAAGATTAAAATCGTCACTGCAGCTGAAGCAGAAGCAGAAAAAGACCGCCTTCATGGTGTGGGGATTGCCCAACAACGTAAAGCGATTGTGGATGGATTAGCAGAGTCTATCACAGAACTCAAGGAAGCCAATGTTGGTATGACAGAAGAGCAAATCATGTCCATTCTTTTGACCAACCAGTATTTGGATACCTTGAATACCTTTGCCTCTAAAGGCAATCAAACGATCTTTTTACCAAATACGCCAAATGGTGTGGATGATATCCGTACACAAATCTTGTCAGCCCTTCGTGCTGAGAAGAAATAATAGACTAAAGAGCCTGGAGTCAGGCTCTTTTTGTATTACCCTTGTAGCTTTGAGGATTAAAATCCTCCTCCACAAATTATAGAATCTTTTCTGAGTATTTAGGGAGTGATGGAGGAAGTGTTGAAAGCGCTTTTGTTTTGTGATATAGTCAAATTGATAGACTTGTTTAAAGAGGAATGCTTGTATGAGAAGAGAAGAAGTTTTGCGAAATCACTGGTTTTTTAGCCAAGAGGTGGGGAAAGAAGAGGCCTTGGCGCCGGATTTTCATAGAGAAAATTGGCAGGCTATTCAAGTGCCACATGACTGGAGTATTTACAATGATTTTGACCAGTATTCGCCAGCGCAAAATGAGGGTGGTCAGTTAAATGGTGGTCAAGCCTGGTATCGGACACAGTTTTACTTGGAAGAAGATGCCAGTCTTGTATCGGTGCGTTTGTTGTTTGATGGAGTTTACATGAATGCCCAAGTCTATATCAACGGGCAAGTGCTGGGCTATTATCCCAGTGGCTATACGCCCTTTTCTTATGATATCACGCCTTATCTAAGAAATGATGGGACGGCCAACCAGCTTGCGGTTTTTGTGGAAAATCAGCAACCTAGCAGTCGTTGGTACTCTGGTAGCGGTATTTACCGAGAAGTAAAATTATTGATTACAGATTCGGTGCATCTGGATTTATATGGGATTAAGATAGAAAGTCCCAAGCTAAAGGAACAAAGGCAATCTTGGGTGGAAACCCAGCTTGAAAGCAAGGTTTCAAATGATGGGCCTCAGTCCGTGTCGGTGTATTTGGAACAGAGTATCTGGTATGATGGCCAACAGCTGTCAGACTGGCAGGCGACAGACTCTATAGTGATTGAGTCTGGGGACAAACATCATTTCCAACAAGCAATATCAATTTTTCAACCCTTGCTTTGGGATATTGCTTCCCCTCACCTTTACCAATTGAAGACTCGTCTTTACAAAAATGGCATTTTGGTTAATGAAGAAGAAGAGACCTTTGGTTACCGCTATATGGATTGGCAAGCGGATAAGGGTTTCTTTCTAAATGGTCGCTGGTTGAAGATTCATGGGGTTTGTTTGCACCATGACTACGGAGCATTGGGAGCTGTGGAAAACAAGTCAGCTGCTGAGAGATGCTTGCGCCAGATGAAGGAAATGGGGGTCAATGCGATTCGAATCACCCATAATCCAGGCAGTAGCATCTTGCTGGATCTGTCTGCCAAAATGGGCTTACTCATCCAAGAAGAAGCCTTTGATACCTGGTATGGAGGCAAGAAAGAATATGACTATGGTCGCTTTTTTGAGGAAGAAGCGACTCATCCAGAAGCGAAAACAGGCGATTTCTGGTCAGATTATGATTTGCGCACCATGATTGAGCGTGGTAAGAACAATCCAGCGATTTTTATGTGGTCCTTGGGAAATGAAGTCAGTGAAGCAAATGGAGATGCTCATTCATTGAAGACGATCAAACGCTTGCTAGAAAGGGTTAAGGAGGTTGATGATAGCCGTTTTGTGACTATGGGAATGGATCAGTTCCGCTTTGGAGATGGTTCTGGAGGCCATGAAAAGATTGCTGATTTGCTGGATGTGGTGGGCTTGAATTACTCAGAAGACAATATTGATGGGATTCGCAAAAGACATCCCAAGTGGCGACTTTACGGATCTGAAACCTCATCAGCTACACGGACGCGTGACAGCTATTTTCGCCCAGATAAGGAATGGGTAGGGGATAATCGCCGCGTGCGGAATTTTGAACAGTCAGACTATGGCAATGATCGAGTTCCTTGGGGGAAGACAGCGACGGCTTCTTGGATAGCGGATAGAAATCGGCTAGACTATGCGGGTCAGTTTATCTGGACAGGGGTGGACTATATCGGTGAGCCGACTCCTTGGCACAATCAAAATGACACGCCTGTCAAGAGTTCTTATTTTGGGCTTGTGGACACGGCGGGGATTCCTAAAAATGACTATTATCTCTATCAAAGTCAATGGTTGGATGCAGATCAGCATCCCATGGTTCATATCCTACCCCACTGGAATTGGGAAATCCACAAGAGTTATCAACAAGTTGTGGATAAGTGTGGGGATATCCCTGTTCGAGTGTATTCAAATGCTGGTTCTGTAGAGCTATTTCTCAATGGAAAATCTCAAGGTAGGAAGACTTTTCAGGAGAAATGGACTTCAGATGGCAGAAAATACCAAGAGGGAGAAGGTTCTGACCAGCTCTATCTCGAATGGCGTTTGGCTTATCAACCGGGAGAATTGCATGCTGTGGCCTATGACCGTCAAGGTCAGATTGTGGCAGAAGATAGGGCGGTGACTGCAGGTAAGGCAGCCAAAATCGGGTTACATGCCGAGAAAACAAAACTGGAGCCAGATGGGCAAGATCTCCTCTATCTCTATTTTGATTTATTGGACAAGGATGGAAATTGGGTTCCGACTGCTTCCAATCAGCTTCATTTTAAAATTGAGGGCCCTGCTCGCATTGTGGGTGTGGATAATGGCAGGCAGGCCAGTCGTGAACGTTACCAAGCTCAGAAAAATGGTCGGTTTAAGCGGAAAGCCTTTCATGGCAGGGGTGTCCTTTTAGTTCAGAGCTTGGAGAAGACTGGTTATGTGAGAGTAAAAGCCAGTGCTGGAGGGCTAGAGCCAGCAAGTTTTGATTTCTTAGTGGGAGAGGCTTTGGCTATCCAACCAGTGAAAAATAAGCGCTTGTTTGAGATTCGAGTGGACAAGCAGGCAGGATTACAAGAAGGGGATTCCCCAGCTATTGGACTTTATCCACAAACTGTGGATAACCCTGTGAACAAGGTGGGGAATAGTGAAGTGATTTGGGAGACGAGTGGTAGTGCCCACGCTATTATCAAGCAGGGAGTGCTTCATTGCTTGTCTGCAGGAGACTTGGTTATCAGTGCTATTTATCAAGGGAAAACTTATCAAACTCATTTGCAGGTCGCAGAAAATACCTCACTAGGGCAGGCAGTTTTTGTACGACCGCTTCGCTTATATACAGCTAAGGGAACTTATCCACAGCTGCCATCTTCAGTTTTGGTGGACTATGAGTTCGGGGGTGCAAAACGAGTCGAGGTTATTTGGGAGGCAATATCCGAAGAAGATCTGGCAAGCTTTCATGAGTTTACGGTATCTGGTCAGCTAGAGGGTTTGGATTTAAAGGCTTCTGCTCAGGTTTGTGTCCAAGGGATTTGCGCTATTGAGCCTGAAAGGATTTGGACGCTTGTCAAGGAAGCACCACACTTACCAGACCGAGTTAAGCTAGTCTTATCAGATGGTAGACGAGATACGGCCAAGGTGACTTGGGATGAACTCGATCCTCAAGTCTATGCTCAGGTAGGAGAATGTGTTCTCACAGGACATGTAGTGGGCTGTGAGTTGCCAGCAACAGTCACCATTCATGTGACAGATGCCAGTGTAGATGGAGAAGTTATTTCCAATCAGTGGACAGGGTCCAACCTGCCTCTGGTCTTTGCTTCTCACTCAGAACCAAATCACCCAGTCTCTCACCTCAATGACAAGGTCATTATTCGGAAGAAATCGACAGCAAATACTTGGATTACCAAGTCAGAGCAAGCCAGCGTCGGTATTCTGTTTGGAGATGCAGGGATTTTAAAACCGCGATTTGTGGATAACGTGACCTTGTATTATGTTGAAAATAAAGAATATGTGGCTGTTGAGCCGACCTTTATTGATTATTACATAGGGAATGAGCCTAGCTTACCTCGGACTCCAAATCATTTGGATAAGGATTCCCTGCTCAAGCAAGAGGAGAATTGGCGCCCTGTATCAGCTATCCGAAAAGTTTCAAGCGACAAGGATGAAGAGCTTCGTTTTGAATTTGATAAGGTAGAGACTTATGCCCTTCGTCTTCGATTTGAAGGCTTGGCAAGCCCTCTAGCGTTAACAGAATTGCAAGTACATGCCAAAAAAGTGAAGAAAAATGTAGATAGGAAATAGTATGGTAAGAGAAATAAAACCGCAGGGGCCCTTGCCTAGTCAGGCCCAGCTAGCGTATTTAGAGGATGAACTAGCAGCCTTTATCCATTTTGGGCTCAATACCTTTTATGACCAGGAATGGGGGACAGGTCAGGAGGATCCTGAATGCTTTAACCCGACACAGTTAGACGCGCGTGAGTGGGTTCGCGTGCTCAAGGAAACGGGCTTTAAAAAGTTGATTTTGGTGGTCAAGCACCACGACGGCTTTGTCCTCTATCCGACAGCTCACACAGATTATTCGGTCAAAGCCAGTCCTTGGAGGAATGGAGAGGGGGACTTGCTCCTTGAAGTATCCCAAGCTGCTACAGAGTTTGATATGGACATGGGGGTCTACCTATCGCCTTGGGATGCCCACAGTCCTCTCTATCATGTGGAGCGAGAAGCGGACTATAATGCCTATTATCTGGCACAGCTGAAGGAGATTTTATCAAATCCTTCCTATGGAAATGGAGGGAAATTTGCTGAGGTCTGGATGGATGGTGCCAGAGGAGAGGGCGCTCAAAAGGTCAATTATGAATTTAAGAAATGGTTTGAAACCATTCGTGAGCTTCAGGGCGATTGCTTGATTTTTTCAACAGAAGGCACCAGCATTCGCTGGATTGGCAATGAACGGGGTTATGCAGGTGATCCCCTGTGGCAAAAGGTGAATCCAGAACAACTAGGAACAGAAGCAGAGCTGGACTATCTTCAACATGGTGATCCCTCAGGTACGATTTTTTCAATCGGTGAGGCAGATGTTTCCATCCGGCCGGGCTGGTTTTACCATGAAGATCAGGATCCTAAGTCTCTCGAGGAGTTGGTCGAAATCTACTTCCACTCGGTGGGGAGAGGCACACCTCTCTTACTCAATATTCCGCCTAATAAAGATGGCCTCTTTGATGATAAGGATATCAAGCGTATCTATGAATTTTCTGCCTACCGTGACGAACTCTATAAAGAAGATTTGGCTCTGGCAGCCAAGGTATCTGGTCCAGCACTTTCCGCTGACTTTGCCTGTCATCATTTGACAGACGGTCTTGAGACCAGCTCTTGGGCAAGCGATACAGACCTGCCCATCCAGTTAGAACTCGACTTAGGGGCACCTAAAACTTTCGATGTGCTTGAGTTAAGAGAAGATTTGAAGCTAGGGCAACGAATCGCTGCTTTTCATGTGCAAGTAGAGTTGGATGGTGTCTGGCAGGAGTTTGGATCAGGATTTACAGTGGGTTATAAACGCCTTTTGCGAGGATCCATGGTAGAGGCTCAGAAGGTGCGTGTAATCATCACAGAGGCACAGGATTTGCCAGTATTAACTAAGATTTCACTTTATAAAACACCTAGCTTGTCAAAAAAAGAAGCTGTTCAGCAACTAGAGTTTTCAGAAAAAAGTCTAGCTGTGACCAAGGGAGAAAATGTCCACTTTACAGTTAAGCGCAGAGAATGTAGTGGTCCTTTAGAAGCTAAGATTTCGATTCAACCAGGGACGGGTGTGCATGGTGTCGTTTATCGGGACGAGATTCAAGTCCTTGTGTTTCAAGTTGGCGAGACTGAAAAAAAGCTAACGCTACCAACCTTGTATTTTGCAGGAGATAAAAGCTTAGATTTTTATCTGAATTTGACGGTAGATGGTCAGCTTGTTGATCAGCTTCAGGTCCAAGTTTCATAAAATAAAAGAGCCTTTGCACGATACAAAGGTTCTTTTGTCTACTAGCTAGTGACTTGGTAACCAGCTGAGGGTGAAGGTTAGTTGTTCAGCTTTTAGGAGATCTTGGTGTTGAATAGTTGATACTAGAGTTGTGTCCAGTCGGCATTCTTTTACAAAGTTAAAATGGCTGTGGTTTTGCTCAGCATGAATATCTAGCCATTTATCTTCTTTGGCAAGGTAGACTCGGAGGTGGTCAGAGAGAGGGATTCCGAGGTCATAGCTTGGTTTTCCTGGACAGGTCGGATAAAAACCGAGAGTTGACCAGATGTACCAGGCTGAGAGACTGCCATTGTCTTCATCGCCAGGATAGGCTTCCCAACTTGGGTGAAAAGCTTTCTGACGGAGCGTCTTGATGAGAAGAGCAGTGTAGTCAGGGTAATCGCAGTAACGGAAGAGATAAGGAATGTGGAAGCTTGGCTGGTTGGAAATGGCGAGTTGTCCAAAAGGAGCAGTAGCCATCTCGCTCATTTCGTGAATCTCGTAGCCATAGCCTGTTGTCTCAAAGAGGGGAGCCTCCTGACAGGCTTTTAAAAGATAGTTGCTAAAGGCTTCTTTTCCACCCATAAGCTGGATCAAGCCTGGGATATCGTGGAGGACGCCTAAAGTTGCTTGGATGGCTGAACATTCGGCATAATCACGTCCCCAACTATAAGGAGAGAAATCAGGACGGAAGTTGCCTTGACCATCACGCGCTCGCATGTAACCTGTCTCAGCGTCAAATAGATGGCGGTAATTTTGTGATGCGGCCTTGTAGGTTTCAGCGATTTCTATTTTCCCTAGTTTTTCAGCACAGCTAGAGATACAAAAGTCACTATAGGCATAGTCTAGGGTGTGGCTGACGCTTTCGTGGTGGTCGGTAGAGAGGTAGCCTAGTTCTTGGTATTGGGCTAATCCGTGACGACCATTGATGCCGAGAGGGTCGGACTTGCTGGCTGTTTCAAGCATGGCTTGGAGGAGTTCTTCTTCTAGGTCGGGGGCCATGTCCTTGCAGGCGCTATCTGCGATAATGCCATCTAGCAGGGTACCTGGCATCATGCCACGTTCATCTGGAGCCAGCCATTTTGGAAGGAAACCAGTATCGCGGTAGTTATTGAGAAATCCTTCTAAGAAGCGGTGGTAGTGTTCTGGTATGATAAGAGCAAAGAGGGGGAAGGTGGTGCGGAAGGTATCCCAGAAACCATTGTTGCTGAAGAGGACACCAGGCTTGACAGTTCCAGTAGCCAAATCTATGTGGATGGCTTGTCCTGATTCATCAACCTCATAAAAAGTCTGAGGAAAGAGGAAGAGTCTGTAGAGACAGTGATCAAAGAAGGTCCGGTCAGCCTCTCCTGTCTTTATAACATCAAAACGATGGAGGAGATTTTCCCAGTCCGCTTGGGCACTTGATTTACAGTTATCAAAATCTTTTTGAGGTAGATTGATTAGAGCTTGAGAAGGAGAGATGAAAGAAGTCGCTAGCTGAATTTCAGCATGACTATCTGCCAGGTCGATTCGCCAGTCTCCCCCTTCTTGGCTGATAGCAAGAATATCCGTATTCATTTGCAGGGTAGTGAACAGTATCAGTGGATTTTTGTTGGTTTCAGTTTTACCTTCTTGTCGCAGGGCAAGAGTTCGCTTATCTACTTGCTCCACGGTCAGTTCATCTGCTGCGTGAAGGTAGAGGGAGAGGGCTTTGCCTTGCTTTTGCTCCAAACGAATAGAGGCGCCGTAGCAAGTCGGTGTAAGCTGGCTTTCAATCTGATAGCGCAGGGAGAAAATTTTCAGATAATGAGGTTGGAAAGAGGCCTTATCCATATCATAGGAAGACTGGCGATGGAAGAGGCTGTCTCCACCCAGTTGGCCTGTGACAGGTGTCAGAAGGAGCCAAGAGTAGTCGCCAATCCAAGGGCTGGGCTGGTGGGTTAATCGAATCCCCTGAAAGATAGGCAGATGCGGATCAAAAAACCAAGATCCATCCTGGTCACTGGTCTGGGGCACAAAGTAATTCATCCCAAAAGGCACGCCTGTGTATGGCAGGGTATTTCCCCGAGAAAAGGCATGCTTGCTGGCAGTTCCAAAGCGGGTATCGATGGTTTCAAGTAGTGGTTTCATAGTCTTTCCTTTAGCTGTTTTTCTACATTATATCAGAAAAAGAGGGCCTTTAGAAAAGGAGCTTCAAAGATAACTATTTTGTAGAAAAATGACTATCATTTGTGTATGTATTTTCTGTCTCAAAAGCTATATACTGAAAATGAAACTTGTTTGAAAGAGGATACTGCACGATGATTTATTCAAAAGAAATTGTTAGAGAATGGCTAGATGAAGTGGCAGAGCGGGCTAAGGACCATCCAGAGTGGGTGGATGTTTTCGAGCGTTGCTATACAGATACCTTGGACAATACGGTTGAAATCCTAGAAGATGGTTCAACTTTTGTCTTGACTGGGGATATTCCTGCTATGTGGCTTCGAGATTCGACAGCTCAACTCAGACCCTACCTGCATGTGGCTAAAAGAGATGCCCTCCTGCGTCAGACCATTGCAGGTTTGGTCAAGCGTCAGATGACCTTGGTACTCAAGGATCCTTATGCCAATTCCTTCAACATTGAGGAAAACTGGAAGGGTCACCACGAGACAGACCATACCGACCTTAATGGCTGGATTTGGGAACGCAAGTATGAGGTGGACTCGCTTTGCTATCCGTTGCAGTTGGCTTATCTCCTCTGGAAAGAGACTGGTGAGACTAGCCAGTTTGATGAGACTTTTGTCGCAGCGACTAAGGAGATTCTCCATCTTTGGACGGTTGAACAAGACCATAACAACTCTCCTTATCGTTTTGTTCGAGATACGGACCGCAAGGAAGATACCTTGGTAAATGATGGCTTTGGACCTAATTTTGCAGTGACAGGTATGACTTGGTCAGCTTTTCGTCCGAGTGATGACTGCTGCCAGTATAGTTACTTGATTCCGTCAAATATGTTTGTTGTAGTAGTCTTGGGTTATGTGCAAGAAATCTTTGCAGCATTAAACCTAGCTGATAGCCAGAGAATTATTGCTGATGCCAAGCGCCTCCAGTCTGAAATCCAAGAAGGAATCGAAAATTACGCCTACACAAGCAACAGCAAGGGCGAAAAGATTTATGCCTTTGAAGTAGACGGTTTGGGAAATGCTAGCATTATGGATGATCCAAATGTACCAAGTTTGTTGGCTGCGCCTTATCTGGGCTACTGTTCAGTCGATGATGAAGTTTACCAAGCAACTCGCCGTACCATTCTGAGTCCAGAAAATCCTTACTTCTATCAGGGAGAATACGCTAGCGGTCTCGGAAGTTCTCATACCTTCTATCGCTATATCTGGCCAATCGCCCTTTCTATCCAAGGTTTGACAACAAGAGATAAGGCAGAGAAGAAATTCTTGTTGGATCAGCTGGTTGCTTGCGATGGTGGTACAGGTGTCATGCACGAAAGCTTCCACGTGGACGACCCAACTCTCTACTCTCGTGAATGGTTCTCTTGGGCTAACATGATGTTCTGTGAATTGGTCTTGGATTACTTGGATATCCGCTAAGGAACACGCTTTAGCGCAACTGATTCTTGGAAAGAATCACAAATTTACATTTAAAACGTTAACAATAAAAATTTAAATTTAGAATGAGGTTTTACTTCATGGAAAATGTTGTCGTACATATTATCTCACATAGTCACTGGGATCGTGAGTGGTACTTGCCTTTTGAAAGCCACCGGATGCAGTTGGTGGAATTATTTGACAATCTCTTTGATCTCTTTGAAAATGACCCTGAGTTCAAGAGCTTCCACTTGGATGGTCAAACTATTGTCCTTGATGACTACTTGGAGATTCGCCCTGAAAATCGCGACAAAGTCCAACGATACATCGACGAAGGCAAACTTAAAATTGGTCCTTTTTACATCTTGCAGGATGATTACTTGATTTCAAGTGAAGCCAATGTCCGCAATACATTGATTGGTCAAGCAGAATGTGAAAAATGGGGCAAATCTACTCAGATTGGTTACTTCCCAGATACCTTTGGAAATATGGGGCAAGCGCCTCAAATCCTTCAAAAATCAGGCATTCACGTGGCCGCTTTTGGTCGTGGTGTGAAGCCGATTGGATTTGATAACCAAGTCCTCGAAGATGAGCAGTTTACTTCTCAGTTTTCAGAAATGTACTGGCAGGGTGCGGACGGAAGTCGTGTCCTCGGGATCCTCTTTGCCAACTGGTACAGTAATGGGAATGAAATTCCAGTTGATAAAGACGAGGCCTTGACCTTCTGGAAACAAAAACTGGCAGACGTACGTGACTATGCTTCGACCAATCAGTGGTTGATGATGAACGGCTGTGACCATCAGCCTGTCCAGAAAAATTTGAGTGAAGCCATTCGTGTGGCAAATGAACTCTTCCCAGATGTAACCTTTGTTCATAGTTCTTTTGATGAATATGTCCAAGCCGTGGAAAGTGCCCTACCAGAGCAATTATCAACGGTTACAGGTGAGTTGACCAGTCAGGAAACAGACGGCTGGTACACACTTGCCAACACTTCCTCATCTCGTATTTATCTCAAACAAGCCTTCCAAGAAAATAGCAACCTTCTAGAGCAAGTTGTAGAACCCTTGACAATTATCACTGGGGGTCATAACCACAAGGACCAGTTGACTTATGCTTGGAAAACACTTTTGCAAAATGCGCCACATGATAGTATCTGTGGCTGTAGCGTGGACGAAGTTCACCGAGAGATGGAAACTCGTTTTGCCAAGGTCAACCAAGTAGGAAACTTTGTTAAGAGCAATCTTCTTAACGAATGGAAGGGTAAAATCGCTACAGCTAAGACTCAAAGTGACTATCTCTTTACTGTCATTAATACAGGCTTGCATGATAAGGTCGATACTGTCAGCACAGTGATTGATGTTGCGACTTGTGATTTCAAGGAATTACACCCAACGGAAGGCTACAAGAAGATGGCTGCTCTTACCTTGCCAAGTTATCGTGTGGAGGACTTAGATGGGCGTCCTGTAGAGGCTAAAATCGAGGATCTTGGGGCTAATTTTGAGTATGATTTACCAAAAGACAAGTTCCGCCAAGCTCGTATCGCCCGTCAAGTGCGCGTGACCATTCCAGTTCACCTAGCACCGCTTTCTTGGACAACTTTCCAATTGCTGGAAGGAAAACAAGAACACCGTGAGGGTATTTACCAAAACGGAGTGATTGATACCCCATTTGTAACGGTGAGTGTGGATGACAATATCACAGTTTATGACAAGACAACTCACGAAGCCTATGAAGACTTTATCCGCTTCGAAGACCGTGGTGACATAGGAAACGAGTATATCTATTTCCAACCAAAAGGAACAGAGCCAATCTATGCAGAGCTTAAGGGCTACGAGGTTTTGGAAAACACAGCTCGCTATGCTAAAATCTTGCTCAAACATGAATTGATCGTGCCTGTCAGCGCGGATGAAAAGCTAGAAGAAGAACAAAAAGGTATCATCGAGTTCATGAAGCGTGAGGCTGGACGTTCAGAAGAATTGACAAGCATTCCTCTTGAAACTGAGTTGACTGTCTTCGTTGATAATCCACAAATCCGTTGCAAGACTCGCTTTACCAACACTGCCAAGGATCACCGTATCCGTCTCTTGGTCAAGACTCATAACACACGTCCAAGCAATGATTCTGAAAGCATCTATGAGGTGGTGACACGACCAAACAAACCAGCAGCTTCATGGGAAAATCCTGAAAATCCTCAACACCAACAAGCCTTTGTCAGTCTGTATGACGATGAAAAAGGTGTGACTGTATCCAACAAGGGATTGAATGAATACGAAATCCTTAGAGACGACACTATTGCAGTGACCATTCTGCGTGCGTCAGGTGAGCTAGGTGACTGGGGTTACTTCCCAACACCAGAAGCACAATGCTTACGTGAGTTTGAAGTCGAGTTTGCTCTTGAATGCCACCAAGCCCAAGAACGCTTCTCAGCCTATCGTCGTGCTAAAGCCTTGCAGACACCGTTTACCAGCCTTCAGCTTGCTAAACAAGAAGGAAGCGTGGCAGCGACTGGTAGCCTCTTGAGCCATTCTGTTCTCAGCATACCACAAATCTGTCCAACAGCCTTTAAGGTAGCTGAAAATGAAGAAGGCCATGTCCTTCGCTACTACAATATGTGTAGTGAAAATGTGCGTGTACCGGAAAGTCAACATCTCTTCCTTGACCTACTTGAACGACCATACCCAGTTCATAGAGGCCTCATTTCACCACAAGAGATTCGGACAGAATTCATCAAAAAAGAGGAAATTTAATTTCAAAAAGTAAACATAAAGAGAAAGGAGGGGCGAAAAGGTAAGAACTAAGTGCTGATTCGCCCTTTTTATGGTAAAAATAATGACCATTGCAACGATTGATATCGGAGGGACTGGGATTAAGTTTGCCAGTCTGACTCCTGATGGGAAAATACTGAATAAGACAAGCATTCCAACGCCTGAAAACTTGGAGGACTTACTAGCTTGGCTAGATCAACGTTTGTCAGAGCAGGATTACAGTGGGATTGCTATGAGCGTTCCAGGAGCGGTCAATCAAGAGACAGGTGTGATTGATGGCTTCAGTGCGGTGCCCTATATTCACGGATTTTCTTGGTATGAGGCGCTTAGCTCTTATCAGATTCCTGTCCATCTGGAAAATGATGCCAACTGCGTTGGGCTCAGTGAATTACTGGCTCATCCAGAACTTGAAAATGCAGCCTGTGTCGTGATTGGGACAGGGATTGGCGGAGCCATGATTATCAATGGTAGACTTCATCGAGGTCGCCACGGCCTGGGTGGAGAATTTGGCTACATGACCACCCTTGCCCCTGCTGAAAAGCTCAACAACTGGTCGCAACTAGCGTCAACTGGGAATATGGTACGATACGTGATTGAAAAATCTGGTCAGACTGATTGGGACGGTCGCAAGATTTACCAAGAGGCTGCAGCTGGGAATGCTCTTTGCCAAGAAGCTATTGAGCGCATGAACCGCAATCTGGCGCAAGGCTTGCTCAATATTCAGTATCTCATCGATCCAGATGTCATTAGCCTGGGAGGCTCTATCAGTCAAAATCCAGATTTTATTCAAGGTGTCAAGAAGGCTGTTGATAACTTTGTCGATACCTACGAAGAATACACGGTCGCACCTGTCATCCAAGCCTGTACCTATCATGCAGATGCTAATCTCTACGGTGCCCTTGTCAACTGGCTACAGGAGGAAAACCAATGGTAAGATTTACAGGAATTAATTCCAAACAAACTCAGGCAATCGACTTGCTGACAAAGCAAATTTCTTTACCAGATATTGAAGTGGCTGTTACTCAGTCTGACCAAGCCTCTATCTCTATCAAGGGTGAGGGTGGACACTATCAACTAACCTATCGCAAACCTCACCAACTCTATCGTGCCTTGTCCTTGTTGGTAACAGCTCTAGCAGAAGGTGATAAAGTAGGGATTGAGGAGCAGGCAGCTTATGAAGATTTGGCTTATATGGCAGACTGTTCGAGAAATGCGGTGCTGAATGTGGCTTCTGCCAAGCAGATGATTGAGGTCTTGGCTCTCATGGGCTACTCAAGCTTTGAACTCTACATGGAAGATACCTACCAGATTGAAGGGCAGCCTTATTTTGGCTATTTCCGTGGAGCCTACTCGGCTGAGGAGCTGCAGGAGATCGAAGCCTATGCCCAGCAGTTTGACATGACCTTTGTGCCATGTATCCAGACCTTGGCTCACTTGTCAGCCTTCGTCAAATGGGGTGTCAAGGAAGTTCAGGAACTCCGTGATGTAGAGGACATTCTTCTCATAGGCGAAGAAAAGGTTTATGACCTGATTGATGGCATGTTTGCTACCCTATCTAAACTGAAGACTCGCAAGGTCAATATTGGGATGGACGAAGCCCACTTGGTTGGTTTGGGACGCTACTTGATTCTGAACGGTGTTGTGGATCGTAGTCTCCTCATGTGCCAACACTTGGAGCGCGTGCTAGATATTGCTGACAAATATGGTTTCCACTGCCAGATGTGGAGCGATATGTTCTTTAAACTTATGTCAGCAGATGGTCAGTACGACCGTGATGTGGAAATTCCAGAGGAAACGCGTGTCTACCTAGACCGTCTCAAAGATCGTGTGACCTTGGTTTACTGGGACTATTATCAGGATAGCGAGGAAAAATACAACCGCAATTTCCACAATCATCATAAGATTAGCCATGATCTTGCCTTTGCAGGGGGAGCTTGGAAGTGGATTGGTTTCACACCCAACAACCATTTCAGCCGTCTCATCGCAGTCGAAGCTAATAAAGCCTGTCGTGCCAATGAGATCAAAGAAGTCATTGTGACGGGTTGGGGGGACAATGGTGGTGAGACCGCTCAGTTTTCTATCCTACCAAGCTTGCAAATCTGGGCAGAACTCAGCTATCGCAATGACCTAGACCGACTGTCTGCTCATTTCCAGACCAATACAGGTCTATCAGTTGAGGATTTCATGCAGATTGACCTAGCCAACCTTTTACCAGACCTACCAGGCAATCTCAGTGGCATCAATCCCAACCGCTATGTCTTTTATCAGGATGTTCTCTGTCCGATACTTGACCAGCACATGACACCTGAACAGGACAAACCGCACTTCGCTCAGGCTGCTGAGACGCTTGCTAACATTAAAGAAAAAGCTGGGAACTATGCCTATCTCTTTGAAACTCAGGCCCAGTTGAATGCTATTTTAAGTAGCAAAGTCGATGTGGGAAGACGCATCCGGCAGGCCTACCAAACAAACGATAAAGAAGGTCTGCAAGCAATCGCCAGACAAGAATTACCAAAACTCAGAAGCGAGATTGAACATTTCCATGCCCTCTTTAGCCATCAATGGTTGAAGGAAAACAAGGTCTTTGGCTTGGACACAGTTGATATCCGTATGGGAGGACTCTTGCAACGCATCAAGCGAGCAGAAAGTCGCATCGAGGCTTATCTGGCTGGTCAGATTGACCGCATCGACGAGCTAGAAGTGGAAATCTTACCATTTACAGACTTCTACGCAGATAAGGATTTCGCAGCCACAACAGCCAACCAATGGCATACTATTGCGACAGCTTCAACGATTTACACGACCTAAAACAAGAACATTGTGTCTTATACAGAGTGTTTCGCGTGAAACATCCCTTTCTTCAAAAGTACTCCACATAAAATAATTTGTGGAGTTTTTTCTATAATTAGTAGTTTAACCTAACCTTCAAATAGGAGTATACTAATAATGTAATCGTTATCAAAAGTCTAAAAAGGAATTTTTAGATGGATATCAAAATAAAAAAGGGAGGAAATTATGAATAAGTTTTCAAAAACCTTGAGAGACAATTGGATCTTTCTCTTGATGGTTTTACCAGGGGCACTCTGGTTGATTCTATTCTTCTACATTCCAGTATTTGGGAACGTGGTTGCCTTTAAAGACTACCACATGACCAGTAATGGATTTATAGATAGTATCGTGAATAGTAAATGGGTCGGACTCGATAATTTCAGATTCTTATTTAGTTCAAAAGACGCCTTTATTATCACACGAAATACTGTCCTCTACAATCTCGGCTTTATCTTTATCGGTTTGATTGTATCAGTAGGGATTGCCATCATCCTCAGTGAACTCCGTTCTAAGAGAATGGTTAAGATCTTCCAAACTTCCATGTTGTTCCCTTACTTCTTGTCTTGGGTTATCATCAGTTTCTTTACAGATGCCTTCCTAAACATTGATAAAGGGGTATTCAACCATTTCCTAGAATCTATCGGAATGAAGGAAATCAATTTCTACGCTGACTTGGGTATCTGGCCTTATCTCCTACTTTTCCTTGGTATTTGGAAAGGCTTTGGATATAGCAGTGTCATGTACTATGCGACAATCATGGGAATTGATCCAACCTACTACGAAGCAGCAACAGTGGACGGGGCTAGCAAATGGCAACGAATTCGCAATGTAACTATTCCGCAGTTGACACCATTGGTAACTGTATTGACCATCCTTGCAGTCGGAAACATCTTCCGTGCAGACTTCGGTCTCTTCTACCAAATCCCCCACAATGCTGGTCAGCTTTATAATGTAACCAACGTCTTGGACGTATATGTTTATAACGGTTTGACTCAGACAGCGGATATCGGGATGGCTTCAGCAGCAGGTCTCTACCAATCAGTTGTCGGCTTGATTCTGGTTATCCTATCAAACTTACTGGCAAGACGAGTTGATCCAAACTCAGCCTTGTTCTAGAAAGGAGGAGAATATGGCAGAAAAGAAAATTAAAAAAGAAAAAATTGATAATGTCGGCATTCACTCCTTCAGTAAGAAAGCAGATATCTTCTTTAGTACCATTTCTGGTTTGGTTGCCCTTTCTTGTATCCTACCCTTTGTATTCGTTATCGTTATTTCGGTGACAGATGAAAAGAGTATCCTCCAAAATGGATATAGCTTCTTCCCATCTCAATTTGGCTTAGACGGTTTTGAGTTTTTGGCACAGTTTAAGGATAAAATCCTCCAAGCCCTCTTCATCTCAGTCTTTGTAACAGTGGTGGGGACTATCACAAACGTTTTTATCACAACAACCTATGCTTACGCTATCTCACGGACAACCTTTAAGTATCGCAGATTCTTTACGATTTTTGCCCTTCTTAGTATGTTGTTTAACGCGGGTTTGGTACCGGGCTATATCGTGGTAACTCGTTTACTTCAACTTGGTGATACAGTTTGGGCCTTGATTGTTCCAATGCTTCTCTCACCATTTAACATCATCTTGATGCGTTCTTTCTTCAAGAAGACCATTCCAGAAGCTATTCTAGAATCCGCTCGTATCGATGGTGCTAGTGAGGCCCGGATCTTCTTCCAAATCTGTTTGCCATTGTCACTACCAGGTATCGCAACCATCACGCTCTTAACAGCTCTTGGTTTCTGGAATGACTGGTTCAACGCCCTTCTTTATATCAAGAGTGACAACTTGTATCCATTACAATATTTGCTCATGCAAATCCAGCAAAATATGGATTACATCGCCAAAGCAGTCGGCCTATCTGGTCAACTGGGAGTTGCTCTTCCAAAAGAAACAGGACGTATGGCCATGGTTGTGGTTGCAACACTTCCAATCGCGATTTTGTATCCATTCTTCCAACGCTACTTTGTAAAAGGTTTGACTATCGGTGGTGTGAAAGAATAGTGCTTGTTGAGAAAAATCATTTCTCATTTCCAAACTTCCCTTGCGTGAAGTTAAGATCATTACATTGTTTATAAGTTTAAAAATAAAAAAAGGAGTTTTTGTCATGAAAAACTGGAAAAAATATGCTTTTGCATCTGCTAGCGTAGTCGCTTTGGCTGCTGGTCTCGCTGCTTGTGGAAACCTTTCAGGTAACAGTAAAAAAGCTGCTGACTCAGCTTCAGGTGAAAAAACTGTTATCAAAATGTACCAAATCGGTGACAAACCAGATAACTTAGATGAATTGCTAGAAAATGCTAACAAAATCATCGGTGAAAAAGTTGGTGCTAAATTGGATATCCAATATCTTGGATGGGGTGACTATGATAAGAAAATGTCAGTTATCACATCATCTGGTGAAAACTACGATATCGCCTTTGCATCTAACTATGTTGTAAATGCTCAAAAAGGTGCCTATGCTGACTTGACTGACTTGTATAAGAAAGAAGGGGCAGAGCTTTATAAAGCACTTGACCCAGCTTATATCAAAGGTAACAGCATTAACGGTAAAATTTACGCAGTTCCAGTTGCAGCCAACGTTGCATCATCTCAAAACTTCGCCTTCAACGGAACTCTTCTTGCTAAATACGGTATCGATATTTCAGGTGTCACTTCATATGAAACACTTGAACCAGTCTTGAAACAAATCAAAGAAAAAGCTCCAGATGTAGTGCCATTTGCGGTTACTAAGAACTTCATCCCATCTGATAACTTTGACTACCCAGTTCCAAATGGACTTCCATTCGTTATCGACCTTGAAGGGGACACTACTAAGATCGTAAACCGTTACGAAGTGCCTCGCTTTAAAGAACACTTGAAGACTCTTCACAAATTCTATGAAGCTGGATACATTCCAAAAGACGTAGCAACAAGCGATACTTCATTTGACCTTCAACAAGATACTTGGTTCGTTCGTGAAGAAACAGTAGGACCAGCTGACTACGGTAACAGCTTGCTTTCACGTGTTGCGAACAAGGATATCCAAATCAAACCAATCACTAACTTCATCAAGAAAAACCAAACAACACAAGTTGCTAACTTTGTCATCTCAAACAACTCTAAGAACAAAGAAAAATCAATGGAAGTGTTGAACCTCTTGAACACTAACCCAGAACTCTTGAACGGTCTTGTTTATGGTCCAGAAGGCAAGAACTGGGAAAAAATTCCAGGTAAAGAAAACCGTGTTAAAGTCCTTGATGGCTACAAAGGAAACACTCACATGGGTGGATGGAACACTGGTAACAACTGGATCCTTTACATCAACGAAAACGTTACAGACCAACAAATCGAAGATTCTAAGAAACAATTGGCTGAAGCTAAAGAATCTCCAGCACTTGGATTCATCTTTAACACTGACAATGTGAAATCTGAAATCTCAGCAATCTCTAACACAATGCAACAATTCGATACAGCTATCAACACTGGTACTGTAGACCCAGACAAAGCTATTCCAGAATTGATGGAAAAATTGAAATCTGAAGGTGCTTACGATAAAGTATTGAACGAAATGCAAAAACAATATGATGAATTCTTGAAAAACAAAAAATCATAAGATCAATTGATTTCGTGTATTCATTCCTAATTCCTAAAAATTGAATCACTGTTTTCCTCAGGCTTATCTGGGGGAGGCAGTGATTTTTTGAAACGAGAGCATAGATATCTGTGTTTTCTTATCGCTGTTTAACCATTCAGGAAATCTCAAATACCATTTAGGATTTGGAGTAAGGATTTAGGAAAATATAGCTTATATTAGAGATGTCTCGAGTTTACAAAGGAGAGTTCATATGAAGAAGTATCAACTTCTATTCAAAATTAGTGCAGTTTTCTCTTACCTATTTTTCGTATTTGGTCTTTCTCAGCTGACGCTTATTGTTCAAAATTATTGGCAATTTTCTTCCCAGATTGGCAATTTCGTCTGGATTCAAAATCTCTTGAGTTTGCTATTTAGCGGAGTCATGATTTGGATTCTGGTTAAGACAGGCCATGGCTATCTTTTTCGCATTCCGAGAAAAAAATGGCTTTGGTATTCGATTTTGACAGTACTAGTGGTAGTGCTCCAGATCTCTTTTAACGTTCAGACAGCTAAACATGTTCAGTCAACTGCTGAAGGTTGGGCTGTATTGATCGGTTATAGTGGGACCAACTTTGCTGAGCTAGGTATCTATATAACTTTGTTCTTTCTGACTCCACTTATGGAAGAGCTGATTTATAGAGGATTACTGCAACACGCCTTTTTTAAGCATTCGAGATTTGGCCTTGATTTGCTTCTTCCGTCCATTTTATTTGCTCTTCCTCATTTTTCAAGCCGGCCTAGTTTGTTAGATATCTTCGTCTTTGCAACATCTGGCATCATCTTTGCTAGTTTGACCCGCTATACCAAGAGTATTTATCCATCCTATGCGGTGCATGTGATTAATAATATTTTCGCGACATTACCATTTTTGCTGACTTTTTTACACAGGGTATTTGGGTGAAATATTGGTACGAGAGTTAGGAATGATAGCTTTTCAATTTAAGGAGGAAAATGAGAATGACACCATTAAAATGGTTTGCAGGAGGAAGCGAAAGGCGTTGTGAAGCGATGACTATCATAGATCACCTACTGGAAGGTATAAGCAATACGCCTCAACTTGCTCCCCTGAAAAATCAGTTAGTGATTTATAAAAGAAGATTAAAGAACGATGGGACCTCTACTCCGTTTATTCTGAGTCAAATGAATGTTGACATCTCACGTGTGTTGATTGATAACAAGCTGAGTTTGTCAGAAAGTCAAGCCGAGCAGATAAAGAAATTAAGAGAATTGTCGGCGATTCGTTATGGTTACTGATGGAGTGCAGGGATAAATCCCTTTCTACAATTTCCAGTCAAATAAATTGCATTCGTTTTCTCAAGCAGGTATACTAGTATAGTTAGATGAAAAATTCTGAAAATTTAAGAATAGAAAAGAGAACAAATCTTATGGCAAAAGATATTCGTGTCTTACTTTACTACCTTTATACTCCAATTGAAAATGCAGAGCAATTTGCTGCAGACCACTTGGCCTTTTGTAAATCAATCGGCCTTAAGGGCCGTATCCTAGTCGCTGACGAGGGAATTAACGGAACAGTTTCAGGTGACTATGAAACAACTCAAAAATACATGGACTACGTTCACAGCCTCCCAGGCATGGAAGACCTCTGGTTCAAGATTGACGAAGAAAATGAACAAGCCTTCAAGAAGATGTTTGTTCGTTATAAGAAAGAGATTGTCCACCTTGGTTTGGAAGATAACGACTTTGACAACGACATCAACCCACTTGAAACAACAGGTGCTTACTTGTCTCCAAAAGAGTTTAAAGAAGCCCTTCTTGACGAAGACACAGTGGTTCTTGACACACGTAACGATTATGAGTACGACCTAGGACACTTCCGTGGAGCTATCCGCCCAGACATCCGCAACTTCCGTGAGTTGCCACAATGGGTCCGTGACAACAAGGAAAAATTCATGGACAAACGTGTCGTGGTTTACTGTACAGGTGGCGTTCGCTGTGAGAAATTCTCAGGCTGGATGGTCCGTGAAGGCTACAAAGATGTCGGCCAATTGCACGGAGGAATCGCAACTTACGGTAAAGACCCAGAAGTCCAAGGTGAACTTTGGGATGGGAAAATGTACGTCTTTGACGAGCGTATTGCCGTAGATGTTAACCATGTCAACCCAACCATCGTAGGGAAAGACTGGTTTGATGGAACACCATGTGAACGTTATGTCAACTGTGGAAATCCATTCTGTAATCGTCGTATCTTGACATCAGAAGAAAATGAAGACAAGTACCTTCGTGGATGCTCACACGAGTGTCGTGTTCACCCACGTAACCGCTATGTTTCAGAAAATGAATTGACACAAGCAGAAGTGATCGAGCGCCTAGCCGCTATCGGTGAAAGCTTGGATCAAGCAGCTACAGTATAAGATCAAACAGTCCTCAGGGGCTGTTTTTCTATGCTTTTTACTCAAAAATTAATACTCAATGAAAATCAAAGAGCAAACTAGGAAGCTAGCCGCAGGCTGTACTTGAGTACGGCAAGGCGAAGCTGACGCGGTTTGAATTTGATTTTCGAAGAGTATAAAGTTTGTTTTTGTATCTTTCAGAAAAATAAGGTATACTATATGTAAACGATTTCAAAGGAGTTCAGTTATGACGAAAACATTTTTTATTCCAAATAAACAGAGCATTTTAGGAGAACAGGAAATTTTGACTGCCAAGTCTATCTTGGCCTTGGTGGATGGTTTGGAGTCGCATAGCTATGATGCTATCTATCTCCGTCAGCCTCTTAATCGTCTTGAGTATATCGAGTGTGCGATAGTGGGGCAATCACAATTTCTTTTTAAGGTCAGTTATGCTGATAGTCAAAAGGCTTACCGTATCGATCTTCCTGACCTACTCACGAAGACAGACTGGCAGATTATCAAATCATTTTTAGATGCTCTGCTTGCTTATACAGGAACTGAGATTGAAGGACTAGATGGTTTTGATTTTGAAGCTTATTTCCAAGCAAGTATTCAAGCCCATCTGACAGACGCTGCAGCCCGTTTTACGATTTGCCAAGGAATTTTTAATCCTGTTTTCTTTGGTCATGAGGACTTGAAAAGCTTTTTAGAGGAAAATGGCTTGGCTCAGTTTGAAGCGCGTGTACGTGCGGTTCAAGAGACAGATGCCTACTTTGCAAGAGTTTCCTTCTATCAGGATGGAGAAGGCCAAGTGCACGGTGTTTACCATCTGGCTCAAGGAGTCAAGACAGTATTACCGAGAGAACCATTTGTTCCTACTGCCTATATTGAGCAATTGGTGGATAAGGAAGTGCAGTGGGAGATTGACTTGGTTCAAATCACAGGAGACGGCTCTAAACCAGAAGACTATGAAGCCATTGTCCGCTTAGACTATGCAAAATTCCTAGAGTCACTACCATCAGCATCTTACCACCAACTAGATGCCAATCAATTAGAAGTGCAACCCATCTTAGACAAAGATTTTAAAGCATTAGCACAAGAAAAGTAAAGCAGAAGCAGGTCAATTGCTATTTAGCGTGCGAAATATGGTTTAGTCTTGTTAAGTTTTGTAATATAAAATTTTAAGAATTGCTTAGTTCAATAAAAAACAGCATAATATAAAAAATATAATATTATTCGGTAACTAATTATCAGGAGATTTTAAGATGGATATCAAGAAGGAAGTAGGTAAAAGAATCCGAATGTTGCGAGAGATGAAACATATCACTCGTGAAACTCTTTGTGATGATGAAACTGAGATAACGGTGCGCCAATTAGCACGGATTGAATCAGGCCAGTCTTCCCCGAGTTTATCCAAGGTAGAGTATATAGCTTACAAACTAGGCTGTTCAATTTCACATATAGTAGATATGGATCATATGATTTTACCCTCCGAGTACTTGATATTAAAGGATAAACTCATTAAGTTTCAAACTTATGGAGATGATGATAGAATCCAAGTTAAGGAAGAGTTGTTTGAAAGAGTTTACGAACACTATTATGACAGTCTACCTGAGGATGAGCAGATTGCAGTTAGTGCCTTACAAGCTAGTTTTGATGTCTTTGTAAGTGAAGATGCAGGTTTTGGCGATGCTTTGCTGGATGAATATTTTGAACAAGTAAAGATAAGGAAAAACTATTCGGTGAATGATTTGCTTCTGATAAAATTGTACTTTGTTTCGTGTTTAGCAAGACCGATTGGGTATCATCATGAACTGTTTTGGATGCTTTCTAAAAAACTTATAAGAGAAACAAATTCATCCGATTTAGAGACAGCTTATATGTTAAAGAGAACAGTGCTTGATTCTTTAGCTGTTCAATGGATGGAAAAATCTTACTCCACTTTTGAGCCTTATGTTAAGGCGATGAACAGGCTGATGATTTTATCGCAGGATTTTCAAAACAAGCCAATTGTTGATATGCTTGAAGCTATGTGTACCTTATTTCATAAACGGGATAAGGAAAAAGCCATCCGCTTATACGATAGAGCTATTATTTGTGCTCAAGCATTTGGAGACCAAGTATTAGAAGCGCGTATATTGGGAGAAAAAGAAAAAGATTTAAAAACTTTTGAGGAAATGGAGAGCTAACATGACATTTTTGTCATGTTTTTTTATTTTTGAAAGCGCTATACTATGATCATAAAGAACAAGAGATAAGGAGGAAAGAAGCATGTTTGGATTTGAAGTATTCTTAAGTCTTAGTTTTTGGTTTTCTGGATAGGAGATAGAAATGGAAGATTTTAGTATCTCGCTAGAGACGTTTACACAAACTCGCCACAGTTTGCTGTTTCGAAATAACACGACGGAGCAAAAGTTGGTACAAATAGAGTTGAATAAGGAACCATTCCGTTTAGCTATTTTAGATGCAGGCGAAGAGCGAGTTTTAATCTTACCAGAAGAATTATCTATTATCGAAAGTTTTAGAATTTCAGAAGTGGAGGACAATCCATGATGTCAAAAAAACATGTTGTAGAGACAATGGTTCTTCTTGTGATAGCATCTTTATTTTTAGCAGGATTTTACTATCAAAACCAGGAATCTCATCATCAAGAAGAAACAGCGCAAGAGCTCCTCTTAAAAAAAGAGGAGGAAATAAACCAATATATTTCAAAAACTAAAAATACAACATTCAAGAATGCATTGTTAACCTCTAATGAGGGAGCACAGGTTCAACTATCAGATTATAAGTTTAGACCAAAGGTTGTGGTATTCTGGGCTAGTTGGTGTCCTGATTGCCAAAAAGAGCTCCCAATCATTCAGCGCCTTTATGATAAATACCAAGATAAAGTTGATTTCTTTATGGTGGATATAGTTGATGGGGAACGTGAAACACTTGAAACCTCTCATCAATTTTTAAGGAATCAGGGTTTTACCTTTCCAGTTTATATAGATCAAGATTTACAAGCTTTTAAGTTTTTTGATGTAAAAGCTATTCCAACAATATTTATAGTGGATAAAGATGGGATAGTGAAACAAATTTATGTAGAACAAGGAAGCGAAGAAATCTTGTCTAAAGATTTAAAACAGTTAATAAATGACTGAAATGAGAATCTCATTTGGTTATTATAAAAAATTTTTTAAAAGGAGGGTTTTCTGATGAGAAAACTAACTGGACGTGTCAAAAGACACATTGTAGCAGGTCGCTTTTGTATTATAGGTCTTCGATATGGAGTAGGCATATTTTGTTGGGATTAAATAGGAGGATGAAGTAGTGAAAAAACTAAGTAACAAAAATAAACAGCACATTGTAGCAGGTCGCTTTTGTATTATAGGTCTTCGATATGGAGTAGGTATATTTTGTTGGGATTAAAAGGAGGGTTAAGTAATGAAAAAACTAAGTAATAAACATAAAAAACACATTGTGGCAGGTCAATTTTGTGCTGTTTCACCACTCGGTATTTATGGAATGCTCACAGGTATTGGGTTCTTCTGCTGGAGTTAACGTAATCTAAAAATCTCTGGCAGGGTTCATTCCTTGTCAGAGACTTTTTAATATAATGAACGGAGAGAAACTATGAATCGTGTGATTTTAAGTCTTAAAAATATTGATAAAACATATGGGAAAGAACAGGTTTTACATAATATTTCCTTTGATATTGAGCAAGGGGAAATATGTGGTCTTATCGGTGAAAATGGTGCAGGAAAGACAACCTTAATGAGAATTCTTCTAGGACTAATTCAAGCTGATAAGGGAGAAATTGAGAGTGTTTCGCAGCATAAGATTGGTAGTATTATCGAATCACCTGCCCTCTATCCAAACTTGACTGGACGTCAACACCTGCAATATTATAAAACAAGATTTGGTTTAAAGACAGATATCACAAAAATGTTGGAATTGGTTCACTTGCCGGAACCGTCATGGGATCGAAAAGTAAAAAACTATTCCCTTGGAATGAAGCAAAGACTATCGATAGCAATTGCGCTTTTGGATAATCCAGAGCTTATTATCTTAGATGAACCAGTGAATGGTTTAGATCCTCAAGGGATTTCAGATTTAAGAAAAATGATTTTGAATTTACGGGATCAGTTAGGAGTTACTTTTTTAATCTCGAGCCATATTCTGTCAGAATTGGAATTTATAACAGATAAGTATATCATCATGAAAAAAGGAAAGATTCTAAATGTGATGAGTTCAAAAGAGCTAGCAAATGATTTGTCAGAAAAGCTCTTCCTTAAGACGAGTAATAATCAGATTCTAAAAACGTTTTTAAAAGAAGAGGGCATTGTTCATTTTGAGCAGGATGACTATCTGGTTGTGCCAGAAAAGGAAAAATTAATGGCTATCTTGGAATATAGTGTCGTGTCAAATCTAGTGATACAGGATATTTATATTAAGAAAGAACGCTTTGAGGACTACTATTTGCATAATATTATCTGATGATTTAAGAAAGGAGGAGAGTCATGAATTCTCTTAAAGCAGATATGTATAAATTTTACTGGGAAAAAAGAGGAGTACTTCCTAGTTTGTTGATAGGATTATTGATTTTGTTATTCTCCTTATTTTTTAAGTCATCGAATGAAGATGAACCAGCATTTCGAGTATTGATTTCAAATGTGAGTGGTTTTATTCCTTTGCTTTTTATCTCTACTAATTTATTTTTCTGGGGGGAAGATTATAGTTTCCGTACGATTAACATTCTCCTCACAAAAGAAAAACAACGTTGGAAGTTATTTTTATATAAAACTTTGGGAGCCTTTTGTTTGTCTTTCCTATATGTAACTATTTTTTATAGTTTAACAGCCCTCGTCTATTTGGAGGGAGACTTGGTGTTGATTGTTTCGACATTTTTACATCAACTACCATACTATTTGGTTATTATCAGTATCTCATTATTAATTTTTCAAATATTTGATAAGGTTTATGAATCATGTATGATTTATATACTCTATATTTTACTGTTTGATAACCTATTGGTTTATGTCCTTCCAAACTCTGGTGAGAGTGTGAGAGACTATTTATTAATGACTTTAAATTTGAAAACTTCCCCTGGAGTAAGTCAATTTACCCTTACGAATGTAGGCTATCCTATATTGGTAAGTATAGCAGTGATTGTACTTGCGTTTGTTGTATTCAGTAAAAAAGAATTTAAGTAGGAGTACTAATGATGAAAAAAATAGGAATTGTAATTGGGCTGTTGTTACTGTTTGTAGTGGCTGGAATTTTATTAACCTTAAAACGAGGAGAGACGACAATCAGTGTAAAACAATCGTGGGCTCTTTCTTCTAAAAGTATTAAAACGTTAGAGTTTTATGGTTCAAAGCAAGCAATTGATGTTAAAGTTGTCAAGAGTGAATCAGATGAAACAAGTGTTCAAATAGAAGGAAAAGTTTCCGAAGAATCAGTGAATAACATAACTAAAAACGTTAAAATGAGTTCAGATAGTCTATATATTCCATTTTCACAACATGGCTTTAATTTGGCTTTGAGTTCACAAGGGAAAGACAAGTTATATGTAACCATTTCCTTAGGGAAAAATGCAACTTTCGAAAAAATTTTTGTAGATACTCTTGTTGGCGATGTATCTATTACAGTTCCTAAAGATTTTGATGGAATCTATACTTTGCATACAAATAATACAGGAGAAGTTTTAAAGGTTCCTACGACAAATCAAACTTCGAATAGCGTCATTGAAGTTGATGGTTATAGTAAGATAAGTGTTGAAAAAGGAGAAAATAATGGTTAGTCACTATAAACAAGCAACTTTGCTGGATTGTGGAATGGCTTGTGTAAAGACAATCATTTCTTACTATTTCCCAAAATTAGAACATTTAGATAGTCTACAATTTGATAACAATAACCACCAAGGACTGTCTTTGTTTGATATAGAAGATATACTAAAAAGCTATGGTATTGATGCGGATTCTTATCAAATTGAGACTCCTAGTTTGTTAAACAACGTATCATTTCCTTATTTACTAGTAGTAGAAAGAGCTAGCTTGCCTCATTATATCGTCGTGTTGGATGGAGACAGTAGTTCATTGATTGTTTCTGATCCTGCAAATGAGGAAATTGAGAAAATTTCAAGATTAGAACTTTTTAGTCAGAGTGTAGGAATTGTTTTAATTCCTCAAAAGAATGAGAATGTTAATTCAGAAGATAGAAAAGATATTGTTACGATAAGCTATGCAGATAAGTTATATCATAGATTTCTAGCTTCACTTGGTTGGAAGAGAAAATTGGCAATCTTTTTCTTGGGATTAGCTAAAATTAGTTTACCTATTGCTATTGCTTTTTTACTACAAATAACAATGTCTGGTCTACTTAACATTCAGTTTAGTATTCAACTATTTACCCTAGCTTCAATAATATTAGCTTCATATTTGTATTGGCAGTTCTCTATATTAGAAACGAGATTAAAAGGAAAGATTGAGAATAATTTTTTAAATGATATTCTGTCCTCTTTTTATAAGAACCAATTAAATGATTTTTCTTTAACTAAAAATTATGAGTATGTGAGTAGTTATTTTTGGAATTTATTGTTATCAGCAACAGGTATTATGCAAAAATTTTACTTAAAGGTACAGCTTTTAGTGTTTTGTTTGCTACTGTTATTGCTATTAAAATTGAATATTATTATTTTCGCAGTTACATGCGTATCTATAGCTATTCTTGGTTTATATGTCAATTTTGAAATACGAAAAGTTGTAAAAAATCAGCGAGAATTTATTGCTAATAGTTCTAACTTTAGTTCTCTGGTAGAAAATACAATTTATGGTTTGCAAGATATTATAAGTTTCCAAAAATCTAGCGACTTCATCAAAGAATTTGATGAAAGACTCAATGAACTATTGGGAACGAAACTAGATAGTACACATATTACCAATAGATTATTAGCTTCTACGCAGATATTTATTGGTTTAACTGGTTCATTTTTGCTTGCTACTGTAAATATTATTAGAGATTACGCACATATATCGGAGTATACAAATAGTATTTTGATTTTATTACTGTTATCCAGCATTTTAAATTCTTTAATTACATCTTGGGTAGCATTGAAAAAAAGTCAATATTCCTTTGAGTTTATTGGACTAGAGGAAGTAGGGATGGAAAGTAATCTTGCTACCATTCCAGTATCTAAAATTGAACAATTGTCATGCCGGAATTTATGTAAAAAATGGGATGAAAGATTGGTGTTTACTAAATTAAATTTTGAGTTCAATAGTGGTGAATTAACCGTTATTACAGGCGGGAATGGAACTGGGAAATCATCTCTTTTGAATATTATTCAGGGATTATCTTCTCCAACAGAGGGTGATATTGTACTGAATGGAATGGAAAGTTTTTCTACTTTAGAGGAGACTAATATTTTAGATTATTTAAGCGTGTATTCATCTGAATTTCATGTATTCCCTGGAAGTGTTTCAAAAAATATTAATTTCACTCTATTTAATAAGGAAAACTATGAATCAAATAATCTTGATAGTCTGAATCTCAATATAGCTCTAAGTCATCAGATTGATGGGAAAGCCACCAATATTTCGCAAGGTCAGAAACAAAAAATTCTACTCATGAGGAGTTTATCGCAAGAAAAGGACATCTATCTATTTGATGAGCCTACAGGAAATTTGGACAGAAACTCAACTGAATTATTTCTAAATGAGGTTGAGAAATTAGTGAACGAGGAAAAGATTGTTATTGTCGTGACTCATGATAAGGATGTTATTGCTAGAGCAGGTAAAGTTATTAATATGGACGAATTTCATTAAAAGTTAATAAATGGAGATTGGTGGTTTCTAATCTTAATTTTACATATAACTAGTTTGCATAATATTTGGAATAACGAACTTCATAGCAACGTTATCATACTACTGAACTCTAGGAATAAAACCCATCCTAGGACAAAGATTTTAAAGCATTAGCACAAGAAGAGTAAATCAGAAGCAGGTCAATCGACTTGCTTTTTGGTATAGAAAAATCCTGCCATGGATGACAGGATTGAATCTTAAAGAAAGGCTAAGATACGAAGATAATCTCCAATCAGTGCCACTTCAGCTACAAAGAAGAGGAGGATAATGACTCCGTTCACAAGGACAGACAAGAATAATTGATAGAAGGAGTCGGTTTCACTTGCTTGACTTGGCCTTGTAATGATATGGAGACTAGCAAGCAGAATGATTCCAATGCTAATCACACACAAGAGGGCTGTAAATCGCAGGCTATCAAAGAAGGCAAAGAAACTAGCAATAGCAGTGAGGAAGATTGGAATTGCCAAGAGTTGACTATATTGTTGGAGAACCTTTTCTAGCGTCCAGTCCTTTTCTTGGTAGATAAATCGTCTCACGACGAAACTACCCAAGAGGAATGAAAAGAAGAAGAGTGTTGTTGCTACTAGGATAGAGATAATCGAAAAGAGATTCAATGAAGCAAATTGTTCAGGGAAGTGATTATGCATAGTTGCTATATGTCCATAGTAAGCATGTTTGATGTGGTAGATACTAAAGAAAAAGGAAGATGCAGAAAACAGAATGAGCAAGAGAAAGGCTGTGTAACTGTGTGTGCTACTTGTTTCAAGCTTGCTTGTAGGAGATTTGAGAGCCTCCACTAGCCAAGACCAAAAATCAAGCACTTGCTCTTTCCATTTATCCGTAGATTTTGGAGCTTGGTCGGGGATATAGGGACTTTCTAAGGATTGACTGAGAAGAAGGGGCTCTTTCGTGGTTGGTTTTTGCTGAGGAAGTGCTTCTTGGTTCTCTTCAGCTTTAGTGACTTTTTCTGTTTCTTTAGAAAAATCTTGCTCTTCTTCAGTAGAATCTAATGCTTTCTTTTCTTCTATTTCTGTTCTCGCTTCACTGTCTTCAGGCGTTTCAATTGTCTCTTCTTGCTGGCTTTCCAGTTCGACTTCAGCTTGAGAGACGTCCTCCTCTACTTGAGTATTTTTTTCAATTGGTGTATCGAGATTGGCTATCGTTTCTTCAGCCTTGTCTGCAACCTCTTGAGTTTGCTCTTCAGGTTTGTTCTTGCTTGTTGCTTTTACAAAATCATTACTTTCAAACCATTCTTGTTTCATGGTAGAACCTCCTTTTTAGTTAGATAAATATGCTTTTATAGTAGCAGATGTAAGCGCTTTTGTCAACGATTTCTAGAAGAAGACTCGTGTTCCTCTGCTTTGAGTAGATAGATATACTGGTCTGCCCTTGCTATGAGTTGATCTTTCACATCAGCTTTTTCTGTTTTATAAGGATTGCTTAAATGTTCATCTTTGTTTTCTTTATTTTTAAACGAATGTCTTCCTTCTCTCAGAAAATGGATAATAGAACCATGTTTTGTTGAAAGATCTAAGTTGATTCTTTGTTTTTCTTCTTCGGAAAGTAGGAGGTTTAGGTCTGTTTTTGCTACCAATTCCACCTTACCATGTACTTGGATTTTTTCAGCGTGGAAGTGATTCTCTGTTGACTCTAGCTGACTATCTGCAAGGTCTGTATCAAAGATATTAATGATATTAGGGGTTGTGAGTTTACTGTTTTTGATACGACTTCCTTCAATTCGGAGGAGATAGCCATTATTGGTATTGATGGTCGCATTTTCAAGACTAGCATTAGTGATACTAGTTTGTCCACGATTGGCTGACACGTTGATTCCTTTTAGAGTTCTCCCTTTTGGAAGTTGGAGAATAACTTCTTCAAAACGACGAGAGTAGCTACTTGCGATATGGAGAATCCCGCCAATTCCAGAAGAGAGAAATGGACTTTCAGACAGTTTCTTATCAGTGAGGCTCAGCGTTTTATCGTTTTGATTTGTGATAAGATCATGGTTAGCAGAAATAGATGGATGGTAAGAAATGTGGATTTGATCATCGAAAGAGTCTGTGATGGTCAGCGCGTGTTGGTGGAGAGTAATTTCTAGGTTTTCGACTTCCTTGCCAAAGGTTAGCTCTTCCGTACGGCTATCATAGACAGGTTCTTTGGACATGGCAAGTAGGCTCTTAATTCCGTCAGATTGGATGCCTACAAAGAGCAGGACAAAGCCGATAATAGTAGTCACCACACCAAAAATGAGAAATCCTTTTGTCCATTTACGCATGCTGGTCACCTCTCTTTCCTTTTTTAAGAACAAATTGCACCAGGCGAACAATGAGTAGACCGAAGAAGCGAGCTACATAGGAAATACCTAATAAAACCAGCGAAGAAGCACCGATAGCTAGTAAACCAGAACCGAAAATCAAGATAAAGGCTGATTTAGCTTGGGCTAGGACAGTAAAACTTTCAACTAAAAATAGGAATCCGCCGATGATACCAAGTATGGAAACTGCAAAGAAAGCCAGAATGACAGTCAAAGCAGCAACAAGGATTGCGAACAGGGACACGAGGATGGCGATTCCCAGAGGAATACCGATGGGTGCTGCAAGCAAAGCTAACAAGGCGATATGCAAAATTTGTCGGTTATTCTTTTGAGCAGGCGCTTCATTGATTTTTTTATCTAGAAGATTTGATAGAACTTCGTGGGCTGCTTCCTTAGGAGTTCCCAAGCTAGCGATGAGTTCTTCTTCTCCCTCGACTCCAGCATCGTCAAAGAGTTCTCTGAAATAGTCCATGGCTTCAATTTGGTCAGCCTGAGGCAGTTTTTTGAGATAAAGTTCTAGCTGAGTCAGGTATTCAGTTCTTGTCATGGCGGATACTCCCTTCTATGATGCCATTGATGGTGTCTGTATAAAGTGCCCATTCATCTTTTAGGGTCACGAGCTGTTCTATACCACCATTTGTCAAGGAGTAGTATTTGCGCATGCGACCTTGGAACTCTCTAGAATAGGTTGTCAGAAAGCTATTGCCCTCCAATTTTTTGAGAATGGGATAGAGTGTAGATTCTTTGATATTAGCGATCAGCTTAATGGTTTGGCTAATCTCATAACCATAAGAATCATCCTGCTCCAGTACAGCCAAGATGAGAAATTCAATCAAGGCAGAGGATGTTGGAAAGTACATGGGGAACCTCCTTTTCTAATGTGTAAGATTTTTATATATAATTTTTCTACACATACATTGTACATCTAAATGAAAGCCCTGTCAAGAGAAATGTGTAAAATTTTTATATATAAAAAACTTCTAGCCAAAACTAGAAGTTTAGAGGATTTTATCAGCTCTGTCCACTGTAAAGAGGGCCACAGTCATCAGGATATCGACGAGTAAGAGGGCAGCTACAGCTGGTACCCAAGAGTGGAAAAGGTCAAAACTGTAACCAAAGAGGGTTGGTCCAAAGGCTGCTAGGATATAGCCTCCTGTTTGAGATAGACCGGACAATTGGGCCGTCTTTTCAGGAGCGCTTGTCTTGAGTGAAAAATTGACCATGAGATAAGGGAAGAGGGCACTGGTTGCGGTTCCGATGAGGAGATGGATGGCAAGCCAGTAAAAGAAATTACCGATTGGGAAAAAGAGCATGGAAATACCGACCACACCAGCTAGTGAAACCAGAGTGAGCATGAGCTGACGGTTACGAGTAGATAAACTGGTTGTCAGGCTTGGGATGGTCATTGAAAAAGGAATGCTAATCAGGGAGAAGATAGAGGTCAGCAAGCCAGCTTCGTGACTGGATAGGCCTGCATGGATGGCCATGGTAGGTAGCCAGGTCATAGCGGTGTAAAAGAGTAAGGATTGAAAACCTGCAAAGACAATCACTGCCCAGACCTGTTTATTACGCATGACCTTTGCTTTGCTTTTTTGTTTGGTTTGTGGAGCTAGTCTGTGATTATAGCGGTGATTTGGGAGCCAGACCAAAAAAGTTGCTAGACAGAGCAGGGTGAGGAGGATGATAAGTCCTTTCCAAGAACTGGCTTGTGTAATAGGCACGGCTAGATAGGAAGCCAGAGCCGTCGCAATCCCCATAGAGGTTACATATAAGGTGGTCAGAAAACCAATCTTCTTTGGTTGATTGGCTTGGATGAGACTAGGAAGCAGCACATTGATGACTGCGATACTTGCCCCAACCATCAAGGTTCCTAGATAGAGCAGGGGCAGATTGATTAGTCGAATGAGAGAACCGATGGTCAAGAAGAAAAGGCTGTAGGTGAAGAGATGCTCCAAGCCGATTTTTTGAGCCAGTCGGGTAGAAAAGAGTGAGAAGAGGGTAAACATGAGGAGGGGAAGGCTGGTCAAGACACCAAGCGAACTAACTTCTACTCCCAACCCTTGCGAAATATCTCCCAAAATAATGGGTAAAACAGTAAAAGGAGTCCGCAAGGAAACACCAATCAGGATAATACCTGGAACAAAAAAGAGTGATTGCTTTTTCATATAATACCTCTTCTAGCTGATTTTAATAACAGCTTATTTTAAGGCTTTTTCCCTATAATGTCAAGTAAGGTTTTGGGCTTTCAAGATAAAAATGGGAAAGTCTTGAAAATTATGATAAAATAGTGGAAGGAAATCTATACATTGGAGAAAAACTGTGTCTGAAAAGCAAAAAATCAGCGTATTGATGTCGGTCTATATCAAGGAAAATCCGACATTCTTAAAGGATGCTATTGAGAGTGTTCAAAATCAGACCCTGAAACCGAGCGAATTGGTTCTGGTTGAGGATGGGCCTTTGACACCTGAGCTCTATCAGGTATTAGACCAGCTTGAAGCTGAGTCTGATATTCCAGTGAAACGCTATCCTCTTGAGCATAATCAAGGTTTGGGTCTGGCTCTTCGACAGGGTGTTTTGCAGTGTCAGTACGATATCATCGCTCGTATGGATACGGATGATATAGCTGTTCCAGACCGTTTTGAGAAACAGGTTCAGCTAATGGAGAAGGACAAGCTCGACCTATTAGGTGGACATATTGCAGAGTTTATTGACAATCCTGATGAGATTGTTTCTTACCGTCGTGTTCCAACTCAGCATGCAGATATTGTAGCTTATCAAAGGATGAGAAGTGCCTTTAACCACATGACTGTCATGTTCAAGAAGGACATGGTTCTCAAGGCAGGCAACTATGAGGATGGCCTTTATATGGAGGATGACCTCCTCTGGCTCAATATGATTGCTGCAGGAGCTAAGACTGGAAATCTGGATCAAATCTTGTGTAAGGTTCGTGTTGGAGCAGGAATGTTTGAGCGTCGTGGGGGACTGCGTTACCTCAAACTCTATCGTCAAGCTCGTCAGCGCATGCTGAAGAGAGGGCAAATTTCTTACATGGAGTATGTCAAGAGTGTTGCTATTCAGATGATTGTTGCCCTTTGTCCCGGATTTGTCCGACAGTTTATTTTTATGAAACTGTTACGAAAAAGCAAGTAAAAGATTGTAGCAAATCGTAAACTTTAGAAAAAGTGTTATAATAACAATATAATGCTCTTCGAAAATCAAATTCAAACCGCGTCAACGTCGCCTTGCCGTACTCAAGTACAGCCTGCGGCTAGTTTCCTAGTTTGTTCTTTGATTTTCATTGAGTATAATCATCCAGCTCTTTTAAGGAGGAGTAAATTTCTATGAATAAAAAACTCACAGATTATGTGATTGATCTGGTGGAAATTTTAAATAAGCAACAAAAACAGGTTTTCTGGGGAATATTTGATATTTTGAGTATGGTGGTTTCCATCATTGTATCTTATATTTTATTCTACGGATTGATTAATCCAGCACCTGTTGACTACATTATCTATACGAGTTTGGCCTTCCTGTTCTATCAATTAATGATTGGATTTTGGGGATTGAACGCTAGTATCAGTCGTTACAGCAAGATTACGGATTTCATGAAAATCTTTTTTGGTGTGACTGCTAGCAGCATCTTGTCATATAGTATCTGCTATGCCTTCTTGCCACTCTTCTCTATCCGTTTTATCGTGCTCTTTATCTTGTTGAGTACTTTCTTAATTTTATTGCCACGGATTACTTGGCAGTTAATCTACTCAAGACGCAAAAAAGGCAGTGGTGATGGAGAACACCGTCGGACCTTCTTGATTGGTGCTGGTGATGGCGGAGCCCTCTTTATGGATAGTTACCAACATCCAACCAGTGATTTGGAACTGGTCGGTATTTTGGATAAGGACGCTAAGAAAAAGGGCCAAAAACTTGGTGGGATTCCTGTTTTGGGTTCATATGATGAATTGCCTGAATTAGCTAAACGCCATCAAATCGAGCGTGTTATCGTTGCGATTCCGTCGCTTGATCCATCAGAATATGAACGTATCTTGCAGATGTGTAATAAACTGGGTGTCAAATGTTACAAGATGCCTAAGGTTGAAACGGTTGTTCAGGGACTTCACCACGCAGGTACTGGGTTCCAAAAAATTGATATTACGGACCTTTTGGGCCGTCAGGAAATTCGTCTTGACGAATCGCGTCTGGGCGCAGAACTGACAGGTAAGACAATCTTAGTCACAGGTGCTGGTGGCTCAATCGGTTCTGAAATCTGTCGCCAAGTTAGTCGCTTTAATCCTGAACGCATCGTCTTGCTCGGTCATGGGGAAAACTCAATCTACCTTGTTTATCATGAATTGATTCGCAAGTTCCAAGGGATTGATTATGTACCAGTTATTGCGGATATTCAAGACTATGACCGCTTGTTGCAAGTCTTTGAGCAGTACAAGCCAGCTATTGTTTATCATGCGGCTGCTCACAAGCACGTTCCTATGATGGAGCGCAATCCAAAAGAAGCCTTCAAAAACAATATTCGTGGAACTTACAATGTTGCTAAGGCTGTTGATGAAGCTAAAGTACCTAAGATGGTTATGATTTCGACAGATAAGGCGGTTAATCCACCAAATGTTATGGGAGCAACCAAGCGCGTGGCGGAGTTGATTGTCACTGGCTTTAACCAACGTAGCCAATCGACCTACTGTGCAGTTCGTTTTGGAAATGTTCTTGGTAGCCGTGGTAGTGTGATTCCAGTCTTTGAACGTCAGATTGCTGAAGGTGGGCCTGTAACGGTGACAGACTTCCGCATGACCCGTTACTTTATGACTATTCCAGAAGCTAGCCGTTTGGTTATCCATGCTGGTGCCTATGCCAAGGATGGAGAAGTCTTTATCCTTGATATGGGCAAACCAGTCAAGATTTATGACTTGGCCAAGAAAATGGTCCTTCTAAGTGGCCACACCGAAAGCGAAATTCCAATTGTTGAAGTTGGAATCCGCCCAGGTGAAAAACTCTACGAAGAACTCTTGGTTTCGACCGAATTAGTTGACAATCAGGTTATGGATAAGATTTTTGTTGGTAAGGTTAATGTTATGCCTCTAGAAGCAATCGACCAAAAAATTGAAGAGTTCCGAACTCTCAGTGGAGATGAGTTGAAGCAAGCCATTATCGCCTTTGCCAATCAAACAACCCACGTTGAATAAAAAATCTTTAAAATCAGAAAAACGCATATTATCAGGTCTGAAGAACCTTGGTAATATGCGTTTTGTTATGTAGAGACTTATACTCTTCGAAAATCTCTTCAAACCACGTCAACGTCGCCTTGCCGTATAGATGTTACTGACTTCGTCAGTTCTATCTACAACCTCAAAACGGTGTTTTGAGCAGTCTGCGGCTACTTTCCTAGTTTGCTCTTTTATTTTCATTGAGTATTGCTCCATTTTCTTCTGAAATGGGGTTGTCGCCCAGTCTATGTTATTGAAAATACCCCAAAACTTCTATGGGTTTGTGGGCGATATAATCAGGCTGATAGTTTAGTAGATCTGCTTGTTCTCCAAATCCCCAAGTGACGGCCAATTTCTGAATGCCTGTTTCTTGAGCTCCCATCATATCAAACTTGGTATCTCCGATGATGATGGCTTGTTCTGGTGCTAGTTGATGTGTCTGTAAGGCTTGGCGAATGACATCTGCCTTATGAGGTGCTTCAGGGCTGGAGCCATAAATGCTATCAAAGAAATGATGGATTCCCAAGTTTTTAGTCATATCTTGAGCGGTAGGGGTATTCTTTGTAGTGGTGATATAAAGAGGGTAATTGCTCGTTAACTCCTCAAGCAAGTCTACAATCTGAGGAAAGAGTTGAGCTTCATAGATGCCTTTTTCCTTATAGTAGGAACGGTATATCTGCACAGCCTCAGAAATTTGTTCTTTAGGCAGGCAGGTCGCAAAACTACTTTCGAGAGGCGGTCCCATAAAACCACGAATAGTTTTGGCATCAGGACTAGGAACCCCCAGCTCCTTAAAGGTATGGGTAAAGGCATTGTGAATCCCGATAGAACTGTCAACGAGGGTTCCATCCAGATCGAAAAAAATCGCTGTGATAGAGGTCATGATTTCTCCTATTTGATAAGCTTATTCTCCGAAAATTTCTTTTTGGAGGCGACGACCGGTTGGTGTGGCAGCGAGTCCACCTTCAGCTGTTTCACGAAAGGCAGTTGGCATGCTTGCTCCTACTTGGTACATGGCATCGATCACTTCATCCACAGGGATTTTAGATTCGATACCTGCCAAGGCCATATCTGCTGCGATGAAGGCAAAGCTAGCTCCCATGGCATTACGTTTGACACAGGGAACTTCGACCAAACCTGCAACAGGGTCACAGATGAGGCCTAGCATATTTTTAATGACAAAGGCAATAGCTTGACTGGCTTGGTAGGGTGTTCCGCCTGCAGCTAGAGTCAAGGCTGCAGCACTCATAGCAGAGGCCGAACCAACCTCGGCCTGACAGCCACCTTCGGCACCTGAGATAGAGGCGTTGTTTGCGATGACTAGTCCAAAGGCACCGGCAGCAAAGAGGAAATCCAGCTGTTGCTCGTGGCTGAGGTCTAATTTTTCAATAGCAGCTGTTAGAACTGAAGGCAGACAGCCAGCACTTCCTGCGGTAGGAGTGGCACAAACCAAGCCCATTTTGGCATTGTGTTCATTGACTGCGATGGCATTTCGGGCAGCAGAGAGAATCGTGTAATCTGACAGAGTTTTTCCGTTTTTAATGTAGTGATCCAATTTGGCAGCATCTCCACCTGTCAGGCCACTACGAGATTTATTTTCATTGAGGCCAAGTTGGACAGAGGCTTTCATGACTTCCAGATTGCGTTCCATGAGAAGGAAGACTTCTTCACGTTCGCGACCGGTCAATTCAAACTCTGTTGTAATCATGAGTTCTGCGACATTTCCTTGAAAGTCCAGATCTGCTTGCTCGACCAATTCTTTGATAGAATAAAACATGCTTCCTCCTATTTAAAGAAATTGACATTGTGGAGATGAGGGATTTTTCGAATTTCTTCGATGGCCTCATCACAGTTGCGACTGTCAACTTCGATAATCATAATAGCTTTTTCACCAGCTTTTTCACGAGTGACATTCATCTGGGCGATATTGATACCATAGCGGGAAAGTGCCTCCGTAACAAGGGCAATCATACCTGGAATATCTTGATGAACGATAATGATAGTCGGTGTATTCATATTGAGAGAGACGGCAAAACCATTGAGTTCGGTGACCTGAATATTTCCTCCACCGATAGAAATACCAGTCACACTGATGGTCTTATGAGCATTTTTGACGGTAATTTTAGTGGTGTTTGGGTGAGGAGCATTGCTGTCTTTCTGAATGGTCCAGACAATCTTGATGCCACGCTTGTGGGCAATCTCCAGACTGTTTGGAATTTCAGGATCATCTGTATCCATGCCTAAAATACCTGCAACAAGGGCTAGGTCTGTTCCGTGACCACGATAGGTTTTGGCAAATGAGTTAAATAGTTGGAATTCGACTTCTGTCGGAGTATCATCAAAAATGGAAGAGACAATCTTCCCAATACGGACAGCACCAGCGGTATGACTACTAGATGGGCCAATCATAACTGGTCCGATGATATCAAAGACAGATTGAAAACGAAGTGATTTCATCAGTTTCCCCTTATAAAAATTCTTACCTCTATTATATCAAAGAATGAAGGTCTTGGCTTTAATTGTGGATGAAAACCTTTTTACACTACAAATAGCATAAAAAAGCATCTTTTGTAACAAAAAATAGCTTATTTAGAGAAATAAAAAATAATTTTGTAATATTTCTACATAAAAGTGTCAAGAAACGGTAATATTTAAAGGGTATGATAGAACTATAGAAAGAAGGAGAATTTTCAAATATGAAATCAACAACTAAAAAGATTAAAACAACTCTTGCAGGAGTAGCTGCCTTGTTTGCAGTATTTGCTCCATCATTTGTATCTGCTCAAGAATCATCAACTTACACTGTTAAAGAAGGTGATACACTTTCAGAAATCGCTGAAACTCACAACACAACTGTTGAGAAATTGGCAGAAAACAACCACATCGACAACATTCATTTGATTTATGTTGGTCAAGAGTTGGTTATCGATGGTCCTGTAGCGCCTGCTACAACACCAGCACCAACTACTTATGCAGCACCAGCAGCAGAAACTACAGAAGTAGTAGAGGAAGCAGCTCCAGTGGCAAGCGCACCTGCAGCAGAAGAAACTGTTGCTGCAGCAGAAACTTCAGCACCAGCTGCAACTGTAAGCGGATCTGAAGCAGAAGCTAAAGAATGGATTGCACAAAAAGAATCAGGCGGTAGCTACACAGCTACAAATGGACGTTACATTGGACGTTACCAATTGACAGATTCATACTTGAACGGTGACTACTCAGCTGAAAACCAAGAACGTGTAGCAGATGCTTACGTTGCAGGACGTTACGGTTCATGGTCAGCTGCTAAAAACTTCTGGCTTAACAACGGCTGGTATTAAGAAATAATGAACAGAATAATTTGAAAAAGTCGAGGAAATCCCTCGACTTTTTTATATTTCTTTCGGTTGATAATAGATCTCCACTTCTTTTTTGAGAAAGGCTAGAATGGAAGTTTCATCGGTCAGCTCTAGAAGGGAGAACCCTTTTTGGATAAGTTTAGCATCATCCCTACAAATCCCAATACGGACATAGCAGATAGCAAGCATATCGTAGCTTTTCTTGTTCTTGGCATCCTCTAGTAAAGTATAGCAGATTTGTTGACACATGTTTCTGTCTTGATGATATAAGTAAATGGTGGAAAGGTTGAGTAGGATTGCCATTCGCAAGTCATATAAATGTTGGTAGTTTTTATAGACTTCCAAGCGTTGCAAGATTTTTTCAGTGATGAGATGGAGGTGTTCAATAGGAAAGCTGAAAAGGATGGTATTGAGGATTTTTAGGTCACTTTCATACCATGTATCTTGTTTTTCAATTTTTTCCCAAAGTTTTTTGACAGTTTGTTTCACTTGATCTGACAGTTTCTCTGTACCATGTTGACGGATATGAATGACAACTTCCAGCATATCCCTGATTTCTTCTATAGGCAGGTCGTGATGGGTCTTGAGATAGTTTTGGCATGTTTCAAAAAAATCAACTAGACCACTGCCACCAATGATGGAATTCATATTGAGATAAGTTTGCATGATTTCTGTCCGTTGGCTCGGCTGATAGAGATGGCAGATGTAGTCAAACTCTTCAAAACTCATATTAACCTGTCGGAGAAGAAATTCCATGTTTTCATATTTGGGAGTTACCTTGCCACTTTCAATCTTTGATAGGCTGGTTCTTGATAGGACATCTCCGCAGACTTCTTCTTGGGTTAATCCTTTTGACTCACGTATTTCTTTATAGACCTTTCCAAAATCATAACGCATGATTTTCTCCTTTTAGTGAAAAAAGTTAACAAACAATAAAATCCTATTAAAAATATTGTATCATAGTAATATAAAAAGTAAAAAAGAAAGCTAAAATAAGTTTGGTGTAATTTTAATATGGGGTTAATGAGTACTATGATGTAGCTAGAAAAGGGGTGGAAAAATGTTTAAAAATAAGGAACTTTTTCGAGTAGTCATGATATTTGTGATAGGAATTATCCTAATTTTAATGACACCCGTCTTATTTAAAGTTATGATGGACCTATTTTCAAAATAAATAGGCTTCTGTTTTAGGCAGAGGTGTGAATCAGGAGGTTAAGCGATGAACTACAATTTAAAATATCTTTTATCAGGAATATTTGTCCTAGTCTTTATAGGTTTCCTAGTCTGGATGCGTTATGTTAATCAGAGGAAGGAAGAAGAGCATTCGGATGTGTCTTTTGAAGCGAGGTTAGATAGTGAAGTCAAGACCTTGTATAAACAACTAGGATTGGGTGAGGAGCCTCATTATTTCTTAGCCTATCGCTACCTACATCCTTGGTTTGATTTGGCGATTTTACCACCAACAGTTGAAATTTTCTTAACTAAAATAGCGCTGGTGATGGTAACTCCAGATGAACTGCTGATAAGAAATCTTGGAAATGGGATGACTTTCACAAGTGAGCATCATCGTGATTTGCGACAAGGACTTATCCGTATTCCCAAATCAGAGATAAAAGAATTTGAGATTCGCAACTGGAAAAGAGCTTTTGTATTTGGAGACTTTTTGACGATTAAAACAAGCCAACATAGCTATTATTTGCAGGTCAGAGATGATGGACTTCAAAAGGGAAGTCTTTCCGCCAAACATTTCTCCGACTTGAAACGACAAGATTTTTTAGGATTATTGACAGATAAAAGGACATTTTGATAGACAATTGCCCCAAAAATGGAATCTCTGAATGTTCAACAATTCAAAAACCACACAGTATCCCTTTCAATTTGATTATGTTCAATATTGGAATGACTGTGTGGTTTTATTTAGAAGTTAGTTTTTGTTAGACTTTTATATACTTTGTTCGATAAAAGACAATTAAATTAGTGATAGCCGATTGCTTACTGCTGACCGAATGATGTAACTCCGCCACCTAAACTAGCGAGATCATCACTGTTTGTTGTGGGAACTTCAGCATTGTTACTATTGGTATTAGTTTCTGCTTGAGCTTCTGAAGTATTAGCTGCTTGATTTTGTGTACTTGCCACATCATTTCCGCTGCTGCCAGCACTATCAGATGAAGGTTGTTCGCTTGCAGGCGCTTGTGAACTGTATCTGCTCCCATTTGACTCAGTATAGGTTGGAGTGTAGCTCCCTCCTCCTGAAGAATAGGTTTCTCTTTCCCCCTCGCTACTAGTCGTTCCTGTTTCTTTTTTGTCAGTCTTTTGTCCTTCTTTTTTGGTCAAGACTTCAACTTGCTTTTGGAATTTAGAAATTAGTTCTTGGATGGGTTTTATTTTTTCATCAATAGTGGCTTGTTCGCTTGTGGAGTTAACACTTTTAATGATTTCTAGTATTTTTTGCAAGGAAGTGATGGCTGTCTCAAGTGTTTGTTTATCTTGAAACTGGCTATCAGAATCCTTTATATCTAATTTCAAAGCTTTTTCACTATAATGATTTGTGACTTTATCGGCAGTAGAAGCGAGAAAGTCTGCTAAGACCTTTTTGCCTTCATCAGTAGTTGGTTTTAATTCTTGAATTTTTTTCCAATCTTCTATAATGGTTTCAGAATCAATATTGAAATCTTTAATGGCATTTTTTACTTGTTCGACATCTTGTTGATTTTTTTGTTGTTTGATGAGAGCAACGTTCCCTCTCTCTGCTTGGATTTTTTCTTGATGGAGGACTAAGCCTGTCAAAAGTCCAATACCTGCAATAAGAGTAATAATAAAAATAGTATTTTTTGATTTTAGTATGTCTTTGTAGTTGTTCACATTAGTTTCACGCACATGGATGATGGTGTATATATGGAATCATGTGCGTATTCCTCCTTATAACAGTATATCATTTTTAGTTAATTTTAAAAATAAGTTTTTAAAGAGAATAGTGGTTTAGGATGAATTAATTTCTTTTGTGTCCTATCTTCATGTATTTATAAAAGAGGTGGCTAGGTTTGTCAGCATCTTCCTTGTCTTCTCTATCTAAGCATGTTATAATGAAAACTGCTCAAACGACCTTCAATCGTAGTAGCAAACACGACCTTCAATCGTGAATAAACGAATAGATGGGAGAACTACCATGAGTGATAACTCTAAAACACGTGTTGTCGTGGGGATGAGTGGTGGTGTTGATTCGTCGGTGACGGCTCTCTTGCTCAAGGAGCAGGGCTACGATGTGATCGGTATCTTCATGAAGAACTGGGACGACACAGATGAAAACGGCGTCTGTACGGCGACCGAAGATTACAAGGATGTGGCTGCGGTAGCAGACCAACTTGGCATTCCTTACTACTCTGTAAATTTTGAAAAAGAGTACTGGGACCGCGTTTTTGAGTATTTCCTAGCGGAATACAGAGCAGGACGCACGCCAAATCCAGACGTTATGTGTAACAAGGAAATCAAGTTTAAGGCCTTTCTGGACTATGCCATGACCTTGGGAGCAGACTATGTAGCGACTGGGCACTATGCTCGAGTGGCGCGTGATGAGGATGGCGTCGTTCACATGCTTCGTGGCGTGGACAATGGCAAAGACCAGACCTATTTCCTCAGTCAACTTTCACAAGAACAATTACAAAAGACTATGTTCCCATTGGGACATTTGGAAAAGCCTGAAGTTCGCAAACTAGCAGAAGAAGCAGGTCTTGCGACTGCTAAGAAGAAAGACTCGACAGGGATCTGCTTTATCGGAGAAAAGAATTTCAAAGAGTTTCTCAGTAACTACCTCCCTGCCCAGCCAGGCCGAATGATGACCGTAGATGGACGGGATATGGGTCAGCATGCTGGCCTGATGTACTATACGATCGGTCAGCGTGGCGGACTCGGTATCGGTGGCCAACACGGTGGTGACAATGCCCCTTGGTTCGTTGTCGGAAAAGACCTGAGCAAGAATATCCTCTATGTCGGCCAAGGCTTCTATCATGATTCGCTCATGTCAACAAGCCTAGAGGCCAGTCAAGTTCACTTTACTCGTGACATGCCAGAGGAGTTTACGCTCGAATGTACGGCTAAATTCCGCTATCGTCAGCCTGATTCAAAGGTGACAGTACATGTCAAAGGAGACAAGGCAGAAGTTATCTTTGCGGAACCGCAACGCGCCATTACACCAGGACAGGCAGTTGTCTTTTACGACGGTGAAGAGTGTCTCGGTGGTGGTTTGATTGACAATGCCTACCGTGATGGCAAGGTTTGTCAGTACATTTAAGAGTTTCTAAGAGGAATGAGAATGTTTCAGTTTTTTAAGAAAAAAACGGCTAAAAAAGAGAAGTCAATGACTCTCTTGGACTATAAAAAAGAGTATTTGAGGGAGAAAACGACAGAGTCGATAGAGATCTTGTTTAAGGAGTTGAAACAAGCTAAAGTTTGGGTCCCCTTCAATGCTTCTATAGTGAATGGGAGTGACGGACAAGAAGGAGTTCGCCTAAAACCAGATATTCTGCGAAAAGGAGACGACTACTATTATCCTTGTTTCTTAACAGAACAAGACATTCCTAAGGACTATTATGACCGTTTTTCATGGTTGCAATTACCTTTGACGGATTGTTTGTTTGCTGCGGAAGGGATGGAGAGTTTTCCTGTGAGAGGGATTGTTCTGGATGCCTTTTCTGACCCAGTTGAGATTGACAAAGGAGCTTTTGAAGCAATTCGCCAATCATAGTACATTTAGATTGACAAATGTTCTCAATTTGCTACAATAATAACAGCAATAGAAATGATGGTCAAAGCTCATGGATGTTGCAGGCTTTTTTGTCCTGCACTTCTTACGAGTTTTGACTGTTTTTGTGTCGTTTAAAGGAAAGGACAACATGACTCAACAAGACTTTCGGACAAAAGTGGGGAATACGGTTTTTGGCGTTCGGGCGACAGCTTTGATTCTCCAAAACCGCAAGCTCCTAGTCACCAAAGATAAGGACCAGTATTACACCATTGGCGGCGCTATTCAAGTCAATGAGAGAACGGAAGATGCCCTAGTGCGTGAAGTGAGGGAAGAACTGGGTGTCAAAGCTGAGGCTAGACAGCTAGCTTTTGTGGTTGAAAATCGTTTTGAACAGGACGGTGTTTCCTATCACAACATCGAATTTCATTATCTGGTAGACTTGCTTGAGGATGCCCCATTGACCATGCAGGAAGATGAGAAAAGGCAACCTTGTGAGTGGATTGATTTGGATAAACTCCAGAATATCCAGCTAGTTCCAGCCTTTTTAAAAACAGCCCTACCAGATTGGGACGGGCAACTAAGACACATTCATCTTGAGGAATAGGAGAGAAAATGACTTATAATTTTACGGAAGAATACGATATTATTGTAATCGGTGCTGGACATGCAGGGGTCGAAGCTTCCCTAGCTGCGAGCCGTATGGGTTGCAAAGTCTTGCTTGCGACTATCAACATTGAAATGTTGGCTTTCATGCCATGTAATCCCTCTATCGGTGGTTCTGCCAAGGGAATTGTTGTGCGTGAAGTCGACGCTCTCGGTGGAGAAATGGCGAAAACCATTGACAAGACTTACATCCAGATGAAGATGCTTAACACTGGGAAAGGTCCAGCAGTTCGAGCTCTTCGTGCGCAGGCTGACAAGGAGCTTTACTCTAAGGAAATGCGCAAGACGGTTGAAAATCAAGAAAATCTAACCCTTCGTCAAACCATGATTGATGAGATTTTGGTGGAAGATGGCAAGGTTGTCGGTGTTCGTACAGCTACCCATCAAGAGTATGCTGCTAAGGCTGTTATCGTGACCACAGGGACAGCCCTCCGTGGGGAAATCATCATCGGAGACCTCAAATATTCATCAGGTCCAAACCACAGTCTGGCTTCTATTAACCTAGCTGATAATCTCAAGGAACTTGGACTTGAAATCGGTCGTTTCAAGACAGGAACGCCTCCACGTGTCAAGGCTTCCTCTATCAACTATGATGTGACAGAGATTCAGCCAGGAGATGAAACACCAAATCACTTTTCATACACTTCACGTGATGAGGACTATGTCAAGGATCAAGTGCCGTGCTGGTTGACCTATACCAATGGTACCAGTCATGAGATTATCCAAAACAACCTCCATCGTGCGCCTATGTTTACAGGCGTGGTCAAGGGAGTGGGGCCTCGTTACTGTCCGTCGATTGAGGACAAGATTGTGCGTTTTGCAGACAAGGAACGCCACCAACTATTCCTTGAGCCAGAAGGACGAAACACAGAAGAAGTTTATGTGCAAGGTCTCTCAACCAGTCTTCCTGAGGATGTCCAGCGTGACTTGGTTCATTCCATCAAAGGTTTGGAAAATGCAGAGATGATGCGGACAGGTTATGCCATTGAGTATGATATGGTCTTGCCTCATCAGTTGCGTGCAACTCTGGAAACCAAGAAAATCTCAGGTCTTTTCACTGCTGGTCAGACAAATGGAACGTCAGGTTATGAAGAAGCTGCTGGCCAAGGGATTATCGCGGGTATTAATGCGGCTCTGAAAATCCAAGGCAAGCCTGAATTGATTTTGAAGCGCAGTGACGGTTATATCGGGGTCATGATTGATGACTTGGTGACCAAAGGAACCATTGAGCCTTATCGCCTTTTGACTAGTCGTGCCGAGTACCGTCTCATTCTTCGTCATGACAATGCTGATATGCGTTTGACTGAGATGGGACGTGAGATTGGGCTTGTGGATGATGAACGTTGGGCTCGTTTTGAAATCAAGAAAAATCAATTTGACAATGAGATGAAGCGCCTAGACAGTATCAAACTCAAGCCAGTCAAGGAAACCAATGCTAAGGTTGAGGAGATGGGATTCAAGCCGTTGACCGATGCAGTGACAGCCAAGGAATTCCTTCGCCGTCCAGAAGTTTCTTACCAAGATGTGGTAGCCTTCATCGGACCAGCTGCTGAGGACTTGGATGACAAGATTATCGAATTGATTGAAACAGAAATCAAGTACGAAGGCTATATTTCCAAAGCCATGGACCAGGTTGCTAAGATGAAACGCATGGAAGAAAAACGTATTCCAGCCAATATTGACTGGGATGACATTGATTCTATCGCAACCGAAGCCCGTCAGAAGTTCAAACTCATCAATCCAGAAACCATCGGCCAAGCCAGCCGTATTTCGGGAGTAAACCCAGCAGATATTTCTATTTTGATGGTGTATCTGGAAGGTAAAAATCGTAGTATTTCTAAAACTCTTCAAAAATCAAAATGATACGTCGTCGGCTTCGGCTCACCTAACTTAAGTTATGCTTTCGCCTAGCCTTCTAGTCTGATTTCGATTTTTATTGAGTTTTAATCTAAAAAGAAAGCATAGAGAAAAAGGCTCTATAATATTTGTAGTGGGTAAATCTCCTATAAATATTATGGAGCCTATTTTTGTGTAGAAAAAAAGTCCCATATGACCTATAATGAAAAGCGACGAAACAACTCATTAGAAAGATTCATATGGAACCATTACATTTTATCATAAAACTGCTCGATATCAAAGACCCTAATGTCCAAATTATGGATGTTGTTAATAGAGATACCCACAAGGAAATCATCGCTAAACTGGATTATGAGGCCCCATCTTGTCCTGAATGTGGAAGTCAAATGAAGAAATATGACTTCCAAAAACCATCGAAAATTCCTTACCTTGAAACAACTGGTATGCCTACCAGAATCCTCCTTAAAAAGCGTCGTTTCAAGTGCTATCATTGCTCTAAAATGATGGTCTCACAGACCTCTCTCGTCGAGAAAAATCACCAAATTCCTCGTATTATCAACCAAAAAATTGCGCAAAAATTGATTGAAAAAACTTCTATGACCGATATCGCTCATCAACTGGCTATTTCAACTTCAACTGTCATTCGCAAGCTTAATGACTTCCGTTTTAAGCATGATTTTTCTCGTCTTCCAGAGATTATGTCTTGGGACGAGTATGCCTTTACCAAGGGAAAGATGAGTTTCATTGCACAAGATTTTGATAATCTTAACATCATCACTGTTCTTGAAGGCAGAACACAGGCTATCATACGAAATCACTTTCTGCGCTACGAGCGAGCTGTTCGTTGTCAGGTGAAAATCATTACGATGGATATGTTTAGTCCCTACTATGCCTTAGCTAAACAGCTTTTCCCATGTGCTAAAATCGTTCTCGACCGCTTTCACATTGTCCAACATCTCAGCCGTGCTATGAGTCGTGTCCGTGTCCAAATCATGAATCAATTTGAGCGAAAATCTCATGAATACAAAGCCATCAAGCGCTACTGGAAGCTCATACAGCAGGATAGTCGTAAACTCAGTGATAAACGTTTTTATCGCCCTACTTTTCGCATGCACTTAACAAATAAAGAAATTCTAGACAAGCTTTTGAGCTATTCAGAAGACTTGAAACACCACTACAATCTCTATCAACTCTTGCTTTTTCACTTTCAGAACAAGGAACCTGTCAAATTCTTCGGACTTATTGAGGACAATCTAAAGCAGGTTCATCCTCTTTTTCAGACTGTCTTTAAAACCTTCCTCAAGGATAAAGAAAAGATTGTCAACGCCCTTCAACTACCCTATTCCAACGCCAAATTGGAAGCGACCAATAATCTCATCAAACTTATCAAGCGAAATGCCTTTGGTTTTCGGAACTTTGAAAACTTCAAAAAACGGATTTTTATCGCTCTCAATATCAAAAAAGAAAGGACGAAATGTGTCCTTTCTCGATCTTAGCTTTTCTTCAACCCACTACAGTTGACAAAGAGCCGAGAAAAACAGCTCCGAATCGGGGCTGTTTTCTTGCTTTATTCTTCATCTGGTGTGAGGATCATTGGAATAATGATTGGTTCACGTTCTGTATTTTCATAAAGGAAGGGACGAATGGCGTTGACAATGGCACCATTGACAGATTGCACGCTGGCGTCCTTATTTTTCAGTGCGATACGAATTGCATTGAAGAGGATGCGCTGGCTTTGGCGAATCAAGTCGCCAGATTCTCTCATGTAGACAAAGCCTCGGCTAAGGATGTCTGGGCCAGACAGAATCATCTGCGATTTGAAGTCAACAGTTGCGACTGCTAGAACGACACCGTCTTCAGATAAATCACGACGGTCTTTGAGGACAGCAGCGCCGATTTCACCGATACGATTTCCATCGACATAGATGTCTTGGGCATTGAAATGACCTGCGATACGAGCTGAGTCAGCAGTAAGAGCAAGCACATCACCATTGCTCATGATAAAGATATTGTCCTTCTCGACACCAGTATCCACCGCTAGTCCAGCGTGGACTTTTTGCATACGGTATTCACCGTGGACAGGCATGAAGTATTTTGGCTTAATCAAGCGGAGCATAAGTTTTTGCTCTTGCTGACCACCGTGTCCAGATGTATGGATATTGTTCACTTTACCGTGGATAACTTCGACACCAGCTTCAGAAATGATGTTAATCAGCTTGTTAACGCTAGTAGTATTTCCAGGGATTGGACTAGAAGAGAAGATGACCGTATCACCGGGCTGGAGTTGTACCTGACGGTGGGTTCCGTTGGCGATACGAGAGAGGGCCGCCATAGGTTCACCCTGACTACCTGTACAGAGGATCAGAACCTCGCCTGCAGGGTAGTCTTTGATTTCATTTGGCTCGATAAAGGTTCCCTTAGGAGCTTTGATGTAACCAAGGTCAATTCCGTTGACAATGGCCTTTTCCATAGAGCGACCAAAGACCGCAATCTTGCGTCCAGTCTTAACAGCAGCTTCTGTTGCTTGCTGGAGACGGAAGATATTTGAGGCAAAGGATGCAAAGATGATACGTCCTTCGATGCCTTGGATAATCTTCATGATGGACTGACCAACGACTTTTTCAGAGTTGGTAAAGGTTGGCACTTCCGCATTTGTCGAGTCCGAGAGAAGACAGAGCACGCCTTCTTCACCAAGAGCTGCCATACGGTGCAAGTCTGCTGGTTCACCAACTGGAGTGAAGTCGAACTTGAAGTCACCCGTACAAACGATTTTCCCTTGAGGAGTATGAATGACAATTCCCAAAGGCTCTGGAATAGAGTGAGTGGTTCTAAAGAAAGTTGCCTTGAGATTTTTAAAGGTCAACTCAGTGTTGTGGTTGATTTCGTAAAGTTTGGCGTTGCGCAAGAGGCCGTGTTCTTCGAGTTTTCCACGGATTAAAGCCAAGGCAAGCGGTCCAGCGTAGATAGGGACATTTGCTTGCTTGAGCAGAAAGGGAATCCCACCAATGTGGTCCTCGTGTCCGTGGGTAATCAAAACAGCCTTGACGCGGTCGATGTTGTCTACGATGTAAGAGTAGTCAGGAATGACATAGTCGATACCCAGCAAGTCATCTTCTGGGAATTTAATCCCAGCATCGACGATAATAATCTCGTCTTGGTATTCAATCCCGTAAGTGTTTTTCCCGATTTCTCCCAGACCACCGATGGCAAAAACGCCGACTTCTTCAGGTTTAAGAGTGTAGGCCATATTAGAACTCCGTAATCTCGAAAGCGCCAGTTTCTTTTTCGTAATCTAGCAATTTGTCAGACAAGAGTTCGATGAATTCGATGTTGTACTCTGGGCGATTTTCTTCGACAAGTTGGCGAGCAGCGATACGGCCCTCAAGTTCTGAGCTGGCATCGATGTCTAGGTATAGTGCGCGTGTTGTTTCGCGACGTGGGCTACGTTCTTTTGTTTCTTGATAAAAAACTTTGTAAATCATATAGTTCCTTTCTATTTTACAGGTCAGCTTATTCCAAACTTTTAGCATAAATTTGCTTGATTTCATTCCATTTTGTGTCTAGATTGACCTTGATTCGTTACAATTATTTCAATTATACCACAAAATGAAAAATTAGTAAAAGACGGAAACGAGAAAGTCACAGGACGATTTTTTTGGTAATCGTTTGCAAAAATAAAGAAAATATGTTATGTTGATAACGGAAATGAGTTTTATTGTTTGTCATAATTCCATATAGATTTTAAGTCAAGGAGGTTGCCCTATGTATAACTTATTTGCTTTTGCTATCGGAGCTCGCTTGGTAGCTTTTATTGTTTTTGTTGCTTGCGTTTATGCGGGGAATCTTCTATTTGCCAAACTGGAACGACGACAAACCAAGTTCTTGTGGAAAATTACCTTTGTGACTCTCTACTCGCTTTTTCTCCTCCTCGTAACCTATGTCGTTTGGTTTGTATTTTACTTTGGATTAAATGCTTAGATGCCCTGCTCATGCTGGGGCATTTTTGTTTGGGGATAAAGAAAATTCCCATGTGCCAGCTTTTGTAGTATAATAGTAAGCAGACAAAAAGATAGGAATGTGTTATGAAAGTATTAGCTTTTGATACGTCCAGCAAGGCTCTTTCTCTCGCTATTTTAGAGGACAAGCAGGTTCTTGCCGAGACGACGATTAATATTAAGAAAAATCACAGTATTACCCTCATGCCTGCCATCGATTTTTTGATGGCAAGTGTGAACTGGACGCCCAAGGATTTGGATAGAATCGTTGTGGCGGAAGGGCCAGGTAGCTACACAGGTTTGCGAATTGCGGTAGCAACTGCTAAGACGCTGGCTCATACTCTGAACATTGAGTTAGTTGGTATGTCTAGCCTATTGGCTCTGGTGCCCTACCAACAAGAAGGCTTGTTCGTTCCTTTGATGGATGCGCGTCGCAACAATGTTTACGCAGGATTTTATGAAAATGCCAAACCTGTCATGCCAGAAGCGCACCTGCCTTTTGAGCGAGTGATTGAGTTAATCAAGGGGGCTAGTCAGGTAACCTTTGTCGGAGAAGTTGGCACCTTTGTGGAGCAGATTCAAGAACACTTGCCAAGGACTAATTACAAAGAAACCTTGCCAAATGCAACCAATCTTGCTCTTTTGGCCTGGGACAAGGAAGCAGACTCCTTGCATGATTTTGTGCCGAATTACCTCAAACGAGTCGAGGCTGAGGAAAACTGGCTCAAGAACCATACCGAGTCTGGAGAGTCTTACATTAAACGCCTATGATAGAAATTAAACGAATCCAACAGCAACCTGACTTGGCTCAAGGCATCTACACTGTCATGGCAGCTGTTTACCCAGTCAGTCCTTGGACGCTGGAACAAATCCAAGCAGACCTGTCCCAAGACCAGACTTGGTATGCTCTGGCTTATGATGGGGTAGAAGTGATTGGCTTTCTAGCTGTGCAGGAGAATCTTTTTGAGGCAGAAGTCCTGCAAATCGCTGTCAAACAAACCTATCAGGGTCAGGGAATTGCATCAGCCTTGTTTGCTCAATTGCCGACAGACAAGGAGATTTTCCTCGAAGTCAGAAAGTCAAATCACCGAGCACAAGCATTTTACAAGAAAGAAAAGATGGCAGTCATCGCTGAGCGAAAGGCCTACTACCATGACCCAGTCGAGGATGCCATTATCATGAAGAGAGAAATAGATGAAGGATAGATATATTTTAGCATTTGAGACATCCTGTGATGAGACCAGTGTCGCCGTCTTGAAAAACGACGATGAGCTCTTGTCTAATGTCATTGCTAGTCAAATTGAGAGCCACAAACGTTTTGGGGGCGTAGTGCCAGAAGTAGCCAGTCGTCACCATGTCGAGGTCATTACAGCCTGCATCGAGGAGGCGTTGGCAGAAGCAGGGATTACCGAAGACGATGTAACAGCTGTGGCGGTTACCTATGGACCTGGCTTGGTGGGAGCTTTACTAGTTGGTTTATCAGCTGCTAAGGCCTTTGCTTGGGCACATGGACTTCCGCTGATTCCCGTTAACCACATGGCTGGTCACCTTATGGCAGCTCAGAGCGTGGAGCCTTTGGAGTTTCCCTTGCTAGCCCTCTTGGTCAGCGGTGGACACACAGAGTTGGTTTATGTTTCGGAGGCTGGTGACTACAAGATTGTTGGGGAAACGCGAGATGACGCGGTTGGTGAGGCCTATGATAAGGTCGGCCGTGTCATGGGCTTGACCTATCCTGCCGGTCGTGAGATTGACGAGCTGGCTCATCAGGGGCAGGATATTTATGACTTTCCTCGTGCCATGATTAAGGAAGATAATCTGGAGTTTTCATTCTCAGGTTTGAAATCTGCCTTTATCAATCTTCACCATAATGCCGAGCAAAAGGGAGAAAGTCTGTCTACAGAGGACTTGTGTGCATCCTTCCAAGCAGCTGTCCTGGATATTCTCATGGCAAAAACTAAGAAGGCTTTGGAGAAATACCCTGTTAAAACTCTAGTCGTGGCAGGTGGTGTGGCAGCCAATAAAGGTCTCAGAGAACGCCTAGCAACCGAAATCGCAGATGTCAAGGTCATCATTCCACCTCTGCGCCTCTGCGGAGACAATGCAGGTATGATTGCCTATGCCAGCGTCAGCGAATGGAACAAAGAAAACTTTGCAAGCTTGGACCTCAATGCCAAACCAAGTCTCGCTTTTGATACCATGGAATAAAGAGTCAGCTTAGGGCTGGCTTTTTTGCTCTCTTAAATGTCAGAATATTTTGACAAATAATTGTGAATAATGATATACTATATAAAAAATAGGAGGTGGTGAGATGATTGAGAGAATGGAGTTGGGAGAATTTTACAAGGAATTACGTTTGGCGAGAAAGCTCAAGCAGTCAGATGTGGCTTGTGCTGGTCTAACAGCCTCTCAGTTGTCCAAGTTTGAACTAGGGCAGTCTATGCTATCTGCGGATAAGTTGATCCTAGCCATCCAAGGGATCAATATGAATTTTGATGAGTTTGGTCATAAGCTAAACAATTATCAAGAATCCCTACATATGCAGATTGGTAGAAAGGTTGTGGATCGCTTTGCCCACCAAGATATAGCTGGTTTAGAGCAACTGTTGGAGGAAGTCGAGCAAGAACAGATGGCAGAGACCTATCGTCGTTTGAATGCCATTGTAATTAAAAACGCACTCCATTCCTTAAATAAGAACTATCCATTAGTAAAAGAAGATAGCGAGTTTTTGACTATCTATCTCTATGCTATTGAGTCTTGGACCTGGTTTGAATTCTATCTCTTTTGCAATACCATGCCCTTCTTGAGCAATCAAGATTTGATATTTTTATCGACCGCTTTAATTGAGAAATCTAGGGAATTTAAAGAGTTGGTACATAATCGATTGTATATGAAAAGTGGATTTCTGAATATTATATCAGAACTCATGGAGCGTAAACTTTTCTCTTATATCCCAATTTTTGAAGCTGAGCTAGAGAGCATGCTTCGTCCATACGATGTTTTTGAAAAAGTATTGTGGCAGTTTTTAAAGAAAATGAAGATTTTCCTTCAAACCAAAGGAAGCAATCAAAAAGAGATTGAAAGATTTATCCAATCTCTGCAAGTATTAGAAAATCCACAATTGCTAGCCCTCTTCGAATTGCGTTTGAAGCAATACAAAGAACTTATTGAGTAGTCAACAATTGCAAATCTGAAATTTCTATAAGAAAAAATATCAAATATGCGATTTTCTAAAATAAGCTAATTTTCGTGTTATACTATCCTTGTAAAGCACTTCAAGCAGATCCTAAGTCGCAGAAGTGGTTTATAGATGGGAATTCGTACAGTATATGTTTAATTATGAGCATACTGTAAATGGCTGGACTAAAAGTGAAACTTGGCGTCCTAGATAAAATGAGGTAAACGATGGAAAAACAAAGTCAGTTACAAATGTTAATTCATTCCCTATACAATAATAAAGAAATTAGCTTGACGGAAGAATTTAGGAAGCAATTGCTGGAAACAGCAAAACAGTTCTCTAGTACTAATGAAGATTTGTTAGCTGTACGTCTTTCTTTTGCCGTCTCTAAAGAATTGTTGAGCTTTAAAGGTGAACCGCCGACAGAGTTGTTGGATTTAGCAAAATTTGTCCAAAAGAAAGAAGCTAAATACAAGCAGGGAATAGTGTGGTCTGGTATTTTTAAGATATGATTTATTATAAAATACGGCATGAACATCATATAATGGATGAATCTGAATATGAGCAAGGCTTGGAGTTCAATATTAAACCAAGTCTTGTTTTCTATACACTGGAACTTTAAAAGGAGTTGTGATGAAAGTATTTCTTCAAAATAGAAATTTTAGGCAATTAACCATCAACCAGTGGATTTCAACGGTTGGGGATACGATTTTTTATCTGGCCTTTTTGAATTATGTGGCAGATGCATCTTTTGCCCCTTTGGCGATTTTACTGATCACGATTTCAGAAACCCTTCCTCAAGTTCTGCAAATCTTTCTGGGAGTTTTGGCGGATTTTCAACATCATCGTGTCCTAAAATATACAATGATTAGTTTTGCAAAATTTTTGCTTTACTCTATCGTTTCTTTATCACTTTCAGGGCAGTCCTTTTCCTTGTTATTAGTAGCATTTATTTGTCTGATTAACCTCTTATCTGACACATTGAGTTATTTTTCAGGCGCCATGCTCACTCCGATTTTCATTAGAATTATTGGGCAAGACCATCTGGCAGAAGCTATTGGATTTAAACAGTCAACTGTTAGTTTAGTGAAAACAATCAGTAATATTCTAGGAGGAGTCTTACTAGGTATTCTATCTATCCAGTCTATTTCCTTACTGAATGCTCTGACCTTTTTAATCGCATTTTTAGGTATTCTTTTCATAAAAACAGACCTCTTGAAAGTAGAAAAAACGATTAGCTATCAAGAAGGACTCTCTGTAAAATCCTTTTGCCAGCATCTGCTCCAATCATCAAAATTGATATGGAATATGAATAAGGTGCTCTTGGTTTTGTTTATTATCTCTATTAGTCAAGCAGTGATAAATGTTACAGTTCCTGTTTCTACTCTGTTTTTGAGGAATCAGCCCTTTTTGAATTTACAAACAGGTCAATCTCTTGCCTTGTTATCCACCCTTGAATTGTCAGCCCTTATTGTCGGAAGCCTTGTGAGTGGCTATCTGAAGAATACAATCTCCATAAAACTAGCCCTATATGCCTCGCTTATTATCCAATTACTCCTTTTAGTTGGCTTTGTGGCAGTTCGTTTTGACTGGATTCTTATCTTTAGTGCCTTGGATGCCTTTTTCGCAGGTATCCTCTCTCCTCGATTACAGGAACTCATTTTTAAACAAATACCTGAGGAGTCAATGGGAGCAGTTCAATCCTCTATCGGTGCCATTACAGTTGTTTTACCTAGCTTATTTACAATAGCTTTGGTAACCATTGCTACTAGCTTTGGAACTCTGGCAGTTAGCTTTGTTTTATTGCTATTTCTTCTAGCTGCCTTTATCATACTCTTGAATATCCGTGAAAACATTTAGCGAAGAATGTGTATATTATATGTTTGAGACTGGATTCCAGTCTGTTTATGATGGCTACAATCAGCAGACTGTTAAATTTTTGAGAAAGTTGCTTGACATTTCAGACCAATCGGTTTATAATTAAAAAATGTAGAGATAAATACATGAGAAAAGAAGAAAAAACAAGACTACGAAGAGAGAAAATCATTACCGCTGCTTTGTTTGAATTTGCTACAAAAGGCTATCAAGGTTTTGTCATCAATGAACTTTGTAAAGTGGATGGTATTTCCAAAGGAGTTTTGTATCATAATTTTTCAGGGGAATCAGACCTCTATCTAACTTGTTTTCAGGAGAGTTTTGAGAAAGCTTTGGCAGTGTTTCTGGGGGTGGAAGGTCAAGTGCCCTCCTTAGCTGATTATATGGAAAGACGTCACCAATTTTATCAGCAATACCCAGAACATAGCCACATTTTCTTTGAGGCAATGATTGCGACACCAGAAGAATTGGAAGCAGACATTGCACCACAGAAAGCTATCTTTTTGGACTTGAATGAACAAGTTTGTCAAAAACTTATATCAGAATCCAAAAGCTATCTTTTTGGACTTGAATGAACAAGTTTGTCAAAAACTTATATCAGAATCCAAACTGAAAGAGCATATTGATGAGAAACGAGCTATGGACTATCTGCGATTGATTCAGGATATGTTTCGTTCCTATTATTTAACTGTTTCGTCAGATAGCAGTTTGCCTGACTTGGTTTCAGGATATGAACATCAATTATCACAGGTTTTGGATATGATGATTTATGGAATACTAGAGGAAGATTCCTCTAAAAAAGGAGAAAAATAATGTCGAAAATTTGGAAATGGTTGTTACTAATTGCGGGTATTTTTGCAGTTTTTGCAGGTTTTAATATGTTTGCACATCCTCTTATTAGCTTGGCTTCCATGACTTTCTTGTTTGCACTTGTATTTGCAGTTCAAGGGATTTCTGAGATTGTACAATACTTCAAATCAGAAGAAAAGCATGGCTGGAATTTATTTGGAGGAATTGTTACCCTCATCCTCGCTCTTACCTTATTCTCAGGTAGCTTTATTGAAATGGTAACATTTGTACCATTTATCATTTCTTTATGGGCCTTGACAAATGGTATTACAAAAACTATCGTTGGTTTCAAGGTTCGTAAGACGGATAAATCGGTAGGTACCCCTCTAGTTTGGATGGGGATTTTAGGAATCGTAGCAGGTTTAATCATGATGGGATACCCATTGATGACCGGTCTCTATATTAGTTACACCATTGCCTTTGTCTTTATTTATCAAGGTATTGTGGCAATTGTTCAATTCTTCAAGATTAAATAAGAATAAAATGGAGTCTGTCTGATTACAATCAGCAGACTTTTTTCTCTTTCCTGAATGTGTTATAATAGTCCATGCTGTGGCTGGAGCCTTTTCAGCCTACTTATACTCTTCGAAAATCTCTTCAAACCGTGTCAGCTTCTATCTGCAACCTCAAAACAATGTTTTGAGCAACCTGCGGCTAGCTTCCTAGTTTGCTCTTTGATTTTCATTGAGTATTATTAAGACAATACGAGGAGAAAGATGAAAGAAAAAGGATTTTGGGAGGGGGCGCAGGCAGCCATGCCAACGGCCCTTGGTTATATCAGTATCGGGCTGGCCTGTGGGATTATTGGTGCGCCTTATGTGACACCTGTGGAGATGGGCTTGATGAGCCTCTTTGTTTATGCTGGGAGCGCCCAGTTTGCCATGTTGGCCTTGATTGCGGTTCAAGCTCCTGTGGCAGCTATTGCTATGACGGTCTTTTTGATCAATTTGCGTCTCTTTTTGTTGAGCTTGCACGCATCAACCTATTTCCGTCATACCAGTCTCTGGCAAAATATCGGTATGTCTAGCCTCTTGACAGATGAGACTTATGGTGTTTTGATGGGCGAATTGGCCCATACAGACAAGGTCAATCCTATGTGGATGCACGGAAACAATCTCAACAGCTATGTGGCTTGGTTTGTGGGGACAGTTGTCGGAACGGCTCTGGGTGGTCTGCTGCCAAATCCAGAAATCTTTGGCTTGGATTTTGCCCTAGTTGGGATGTTCATTGGAATTTTTGCTTCGCAATTCCAGATTATGCAAAGACGGATTCCTGTCCGCAATCTGCTTATTATTCTAGCAGTTGTTGCGGTGTCCTTCTTTTTACTCTTGGCAGTGGTGTCTCAGTCATTAGCTGTTCTGTTTGCGACGCTACTTGGTTGTACAATGGGGGTGGTTTTAGATGGTCAGTAAGTATCTTTTATTAGCAGTTATTTTCTCTGGCTTGGTGACTTGGATTCCCCGTATGATTCCCTTCATCTTAGTCAAGTATAAGGGCCTGCCTGCGATCGTTGAGCGTTTTTTGAAGTTCTTGCCTGTTTCTATTATCTTTGCCTTGATTCTTTCAAGCGTAGTGACAGGTAAGGTTGGGAGCCTTCCTCAAATTAAATTGCTAGACTTCTTAGCCGTCTTTCCAACAGCTTGGGTAGCCTTTCGCTACCGCAATCTAGTCGGAACGGTTCTCTTTGGAGTGGTCTTAATTGCAGTCTTGCGTTTGGTCTTTTAATACTCTTCGAAAATCTCTTCAAACCACGTCAGCGTCGCCTTACCGTACTCAAGTACAGCTTGCGGCTAGCTTCCTAGTTTGCTCTTTGATTTTCATTGAGTATAAATCAGCCATAAAGAAAACCTATCACAGAGATAGATATCATATAATGGCGTAAATGGTCTTTTTCTGTTAAGATTATAAGGTATTCTATTTTGGAGGAAATGACATGAAAAAAATCGTTAAATACTCATCTCTTGCTGCCCTAGGGCTTGTTGCTGCAGGTGTGTTAGCAGCTTGCTCAGGTGGTGCTAAGAAAGAAGGAGAAGCAGCTAGCAAGAAAGAAATTATCGTTGCAACTAATGCTACACCAAAACCATTCAACTATGAAGAAAATGGCGAATTGACTGGTTACGAAATTGAAGTGGTTCGCGCTATCTTTAAAGACTCTGACAAGTATGATGTCAAGTTTGAGAAGACAGAGTGGTCAGGAGTCTTTGCAGGACTTGATGCCGACCGTTACAATATGGCTGTTAGCAACATCAGCTACACTAAAGAACGTGCTGAAAAATACCTTTACGCAGCTCCAACTGCTAAAAACCCTAACGTTCTTGTAGTGAAAAAAGATGACCCTAGCATCAAATCGCTTGATGATATCGGTGGAAAATCAACAGAAGTTGTTCAAGGGACAACATCTGCTAAACAGCTAGAAGATTACAACAAACAACACTCAGATAATCCAACTGTCCTAAAGTATACTAAAGCGGACTTCCAACAAATCATGGGACGCTTGAGCGATGGCCAGTTTGACTACAAGATTTTTGATAAAATCGGTGTTGAAACAGTCATTAAGGACCAAGGTTTGGACAACTTGAAAGTGATCGAACTTCCAAGCGACCAACAGCCTTACGTTTACCCACTTCTTGCTAAAGGTCAAGATGAGTTGAAATCATTTGTAGACAAACGTATCCAAGAACTCTACAAAGACGGAACTCTTGAAAAATTGTCTAAACAATTCTTCGGAGACACTTACCTACCAGCAGAAGCTGATATTAAATAATTTCTTGAAATCATCCATTCTGAATCAGGTGGGTGATTTCTCGGTTTTTAGGGATATAGTTTTAAACTATATATCTGACTACATAATAACAATTTGTGAAATCAAACAAATTGTGAGATACTAGTACGGTATTATTTTTAAGGAGAAAGAATCATGAAAATTAAAAAATGGCTTGGTGTAGCAGCCCTTGCTACAGTCGCAGGTTTGGCTCTTGCAGCTTGCGGAAACTCAGAAAAGAAAGCAGACAATGCAACAACTATTAAAATTGCAACTGTTAACCGTAGCGGTTCTGAAGAAAAACGTTGGGACAAAATTCAAGAATTGGTTAAAAAAGACGGTATCACTTTGGAATTTACAGAGTTCACAGACTACTCACAACCAAACAAGGCAACTGCTGATGGCGAAGTAGATTTGAACGCTTTCCAACACTATAACTTCTTGAACAACTGGAACAAAGAAAACGGGAAAGACCTTGTAGCGATTGCAGATACTTACATCTCTCCAATCCGTCTTTACTCAGGTTTGAATGGAAGTGACAACAAGTACACTAAAGTAGAAGACATCCCAGCAAACGGAGAAATCGCTGTACCGAACGATGCTACAAACGAAAGCCGTGCGCTTTACTTGCTTCAATCAGCTGGCTTGATTAAATTGGACGTTTCAGGAACTGCTCTTGCAACAGTTGCTAACATCAAAGAAAATCCAAAGAACTTGAAAATTACTGAATTGGATGCTAGCCAAACAGCTCGTTCATTGTCATCAGTTGACGCTGCCGTTGTAAACAATACCTTCGTTACAGAAGCAAAATTGGACTACAAGAAAGCACTTTTCAAAGAACAAGCTGATGAAAATTCAAAACAATGGTACAACATCATCGTTGCGAAAAAAGATTGGGAAACATCACCTAAGGCTGATGCTATCAAGAAAGTGATCGCAGCTTACCACACAGATGACGTGAAAAAAGTTATCGAAGAAACATCAGACGGTTTGGATCAACCAGTTTGGTAATAAGAAACAGGGAGGTGGGAGAGAAAATTCCACCTCTTGCTTTTGTATAGAGCATGGATTGTAAAGAAGACTATAGGTTCATAGAAAGGTAGAGAGAATATGGTTTTTCCTAGCGAACAAGAACAGATTGAAAAATTTGAAAAGGATCATGTGGCCCAGCATTATTTTGAGGTTTTGCGTACCTTGATTTCTAAGAAGTCGGTCTTTGCCCAACAGGTGGGTCTCAAAGAAGTTGCTAACTATCTGGGTGAGATTTTCAAACGTGTTGGGGCTGAAGTGGAGATTGATGAGACTTATACGGCTCCCTTTGTCATGGCGCATTTCAAGAGTTCGCGTCCAGATGCTAAGACTCTGATTTTCTATAACCACTATGACACTGTGCCAGCGGATGGGGATCAGATCTGGACAGAGGATCCCTTTACTCTTTCAGTGCGCAATGGCTTCATGTATGGGCGTGGGGTTGACGATGATAAGGGTCATATCACAGCTCGTTTGAGTGCTTTGAGAAAATACATGCAGCACCATGATGATTTGCCTGTCAATATCAGTTTTATCATGGAGGGAGCGGAGGAATCCGCTTCGACAGACCTAGATAAGTATCTGGAAAAGCACGCTGATAAACTCCGTGGAGCAGATTTGTTAGTTTGGGAACAAGGGACCAAGAATGCCTTGGAGCAGCTAGAAATTTCTGGTGGAAATAAGGGGATTGTGACCTTTGATGCCAAGGTAAAAAGTGCGGATGTCGATATCCACTCTAGTTATGGTGGGGTTGTGGAATCAGCTCCTTGGTATCTCCTCCAAGCCCTACAGTCTCTTCGTGCCGCAGATGGCCGTATCTTGGTTGAAGGTTTGTACGAAGAAGTTCAAGAGCCAAATGAACGTGAATTGGCCTTGGTGGATACTTACGCCCAACGAAATCCAGGGGAAATCAGCCAGATTTATGGTTTGGAATTGCCTCTCTTACAAGAGGATCGCGCAGCCTTTCTAAAACGTTTCTTTTTTGAACCTGCTCTCAATATCGAAGGGATTCAGTCAGGTTACCAAGGACAAGGGGTTAAAACGATTTTGCCAGCAGAAGCCAGTGCTAAGCTAGAGGTTCGTTTGGTTCCTGGTCTAGAACCGCATGATGTTCTGGAAAAAATTCGGAAACAGCTAGACAAAAATGGCTTTGATAAGGTAGAATTATACTATACCTTGGGAGAGATGAGTTATCGCAGCGATATGAGCGCACCAGCCATTCTCAATGTAATCGAGTTGGCCAAGAAATTCTATCCACAGGGCGTTTCAGTCTTGCCGACGACAGCGGGGACAGGGCCTATGCATACGGTCTTTGATGCCCTAGAGGTGCCAATGGTGGCCTTCGGTCTAGGAAATGCCAACAGCCGAGACCACGGTGGAGATGAAAATGTGCGAATCGCCGATTACTACACCCATATTGAATTAGTAGAGGAGCTGATTAGAAGCTATGAGTAGAGATATTATCAAGTTAGATCAGATCGATGTGACTTTTCACCAAAAGAAGAGAACCATCACAGCGGTCAAGGATGTGACCATTCACATTCAAGAAGGGGATATCTACGGAATCGTTGGATATTCTGGAGCAGGGAAATCAACCCTTGTACGGGTGATTAATCTCTTGCAAAAACCATCTGCAGGGAAAATTACCATTGACGACGATGTGATTTTTGATGGCAAGGTGACCTTGACGGCTGAGCAGTTGCGTCGTAAACGTCAAGATATCGGAATGATTTTCCAGCATTTTAACCTCATGAGCCAAAAGACAGCAGAGGAGAATGTAGCCTTCGCCCTCAAACACTCTGGACTTAGCAAGGAAGAAAAGAAGGCTAAAGTAGCCAAGTTGTTGGACTTGGTTGGCTTGGCAGACCGTGCTGAAAACTACCCTTCACAACTATCTGGAGGGCAAAAACAGCGTGTGGCCATTGCGCGTGCTTTGGCAAATGATCCAAAAATCTTGATTTCAGACGAGTCAACTTCTGCCCTTGATCCTAAGACAACCAAGCAGATTTTGGCCTTGTTGCAAGATTTGAACCAAAAATTAGGCTTGACTGTTGTCTTGATTACGCATGAAATGCAGATTGTCAAAGACATTGCCAATCGTGTGGCAGTTATGCAGGATGGGCATTTGATTGAAGAGGGCAGTGTCCTTGAAATCTTCTCAGATCCTAAACAACCTTTGACTCAAGACTTTATCTCAACAGCTACAGGTATTGACGAAGCCATGGTCAAAATCGAGAAGCAAGAAATCGTGGAACACTTGTCTGAAAACAGCCTTTTGGTGCAACTCAAGTATGCAGGTGCTTCAACAGACGAGCCACTTTTGAATGAATTGTACAAGCATTATCAAGTAACGGCTAATATCCTCTATGGAAATATCGAAATTCTCGATGGTACTCCTGTTGGAGAATTAGTTGTGGTCTTGTCAGGTGAAAAAGCAGCGTTGGCAGGTGCCCAAGAAGCCATTCGTCAAGCAGGCGTACAACTAAAAGTATTGAAGGGAGGACAGTAAGATGGAATCATTGATTCAAACCTATTTGCCAAATGTCTATAAAATGGGTTGGGCTGGTCAGGCAGGCTGGGGAACAGCCATCTATCTAACTCTTTATATGACAGTTCTTTCTTTCATCATCGGAGGGTTCTTGGGGCTAGTGGCAGGTCTTTTCCTTGTTTTGACAGCGCCAGGTGGTGTCTTGGAAAATAAGGTCGTTTTCTGGATTTTAGATAAGATTACCTCTATTTTCCGTGCGGTACCATTTATCATTCTCTTGGCAGTCTTGTCACCCTTCTCTCATCTAATCGTAGGAACAAGCATTGGTCCAAATGCGGCTATCGTACCGCTATCTTTTGCAGTCTTTGCCTTCTTTGCCCGTCAAGTACAGGTTGTCTTGGCTGAGCTAGATGGTGGTGTTATTGAGGCGGCTCAAGCTAGCGGAGCGACATTCTGGGATATCGTAGGTGTTTACCTATCAGAAGGTCTTCCAGATTTGATCCGTGTGACAACTGTGACCTTGATTTCCCTTGTTGGGGAAACCGCTATGGCTGGGGCGGTTGGAGCTGGTGGTATCGGTAACGTAGCCATCGCTTATGGGTTTAACCGCTACAATCACGATGTGACCATCTTGGCAACCATCATTATCATTTTGATTATCTTTGCAATCCAATTCTTGGGAGACTTCTTGACTAAGAAATTGAGCCATAAATAAAAAAGAGCTAGGAAATCTGTACATCATTCATAGGAGTTGTCGTTATAGTCAAGACTTGAAATTTTCTGTACTGGTTGCTATCAACCGTTACTTTTATGAGTAAGAGAGTTAAGAATTGTGGGGAGTCAATATGCAAAATCTGGGAGAAGTTTTTAAAGAATTGAGAAAGAGTCGGAATGTATCTCTACAGGAGGCGACGGGAGGAGAGTTTACTTATTCCATGCTGAGCAAATTTGAGCGTGGAGAAGCAGACTTATCATCTATGAAATTGATTACTGCCTTAGATAACATCCACTCTGATTTGAATGAATTTATGTACTTGGTACGTGGTTTTTCTCAGAAAAAGGTTTTGGCTTTTCAAGAAAATCTTTGGGATTTATATGACAGAGAAGGGATTGATTCTCTCCATTCCTTGTATGAAGAGATGACTCAAAAGTATAGATCAAGTGGTGAAACAAGCTATCTTTTACAAATGATTCGTATCAAAAGCCTTCTTGTGTTTTTTGATTCAGAAATAAGAGCAACGGATGAAGAACTGACTTTTCTCTATGACTATTTTTTTACTATTGACATCTGGGGAAATTATGAATTGGAACTATTTTCAACGATTTCTACTTTGTTTCCTCTGCCCCTCTATTTTAAATATTCTAGGGAGATGTTACAAAAGACGGATTTATTAGGCTCTTTACCTAGTAACAAAGTTGGTATTGACACCATTTTAATTAATGGACTCTTTAAAGCGATAGAGGAAAAGGATAAATTAAAAGCAGATTATTTTATCTTTCAGATTGAAAAACGAGAATTGCCAGAATCTCAAGCTTATCTTAAAATCATTTATATGATTGCTAAAGGGTATTATGATACTATTTTTAATGTAAAAAATAAGGGTCTTGAGAAAATCCAGAGAGGCATTACAATCTTACAAGATTTAGAGTATGTAGATGGTGCAAGATACTATGAAAACTATTTTGCAAATCAGCTCTCAAATAAAGATTTGTAATATATTCCAATTACATTGACCGATGAAAAATAAATGGGTTTGTAGATGGAGTGATAAATAGCAGTTTCTAGGCGCTAGAGTTTCTATTTTCAGAAAAAATATATTACAAAAAAGTGGGGAGTCCCGCTTTTTTTGTTAGACTGGATTCAATAGAATACTCTTTGAAATGTGAGAAATGTCTGTTATGAAACTATTTTTAAAACATCATTTATTTAGGATACTTACCTTATCGAGGTTTTTAAGCTCAAGTGGAGCTTATATTTATAATCTGGTATTTATCGTTTATGCTGCGAGTCTACCCTTTAAAAATATAGCTGTATTTATGGCGAATATGATTACGATTTTACCTTTCCTATTTACTTTTTATGTTGGGATTAAGGCTGATCATACTCGAAATAAAGCAGGGACAATTATTTGGGTTGGTTGTGTGCAAAGTCTACTATTTCTTTTGATTGCTAGTGTGATTCATGACCAGAACTTCGTGACGTTTGCTTTTATCTGTATGGTTAATATCTGTTCAGATATTTTATCGGATTATACAGCAGGCCTTCGTATGCCGATTATCCAGCATAATATTTCGGAAGATAAGCTCTATGAAGCTTATTCATTTACTCAGTTTGTTTCCTATTTATCAAATCTAGGAGGTCAAGCCTTAGGAGTGTGGTTACTCACAACCAGCAATCAAAATTTTTCTTTTGTTGCGATTGTGAATGCTGGCTTCTTTTTACTATCTTCTCTTATTTTGTTCAAAAATAGAAGAAAATTGACGCATTTGTCTGTAAGTGTAGAGGATAAGTCGATTAGTTTACTCCAACAAGTTAAGGCAATCTATGCGGACATGGATGATATATTTAGACAGAGAGAAAGTAAATCATTGTTTAAAATTATTCTTGTCATTTTGGTAATGAATACTTTGGGAGGAGCTGTTGGAGGTATTTATCACTTTTACTTATTAGACCATACTATCTATCATCTCAGCTATGCTCAGGCCCTATTTTTAATTGAATGTGTTAGCTTGGGAGGAGCTATTCTTGGTAGCCTAACTCCCCATGATTATTTTGGAAAATTGTCGTTTTCAAGTTTGCTATCGCTCAATGCAATTCTGTTTGTCTTGCTTGCTACTGCTAATATTTTAGATTTTTCTCCTCTAGTAGGTGTTGTTTGCTTAGCCTTTGTCATGTATTTGATGTCGAAATCAATGCCTAAATTAGATACTCTGTTATTGTCTAATTTGAGTGCGGATGTATTAGCTAGAAGTAATAATCTCTTGAGTATGATTTTTTCTTTAACATTACCTTTAGGGATGTCTGTATTTTCCTTCTTAGCTTTACAAGATATCAGGCTTTGTTGGTGGGTATTTTTGGTAGTGAGTGTGATAGGGTTGATTTTATCACTAGAAAAAAGAAGTTTTTCAGGTAAAAAATGTTAACCTAGGAAAATCAGGCTTACTAGAAGGTCTTCCAGATTTGATCCGTGTGACGACTGTAACCTTGATTTCCCTTGTTGGTGAGACCGCTATGGCGGGAGCAGTTGGTGCTGGTGGTATCGGTAACGTAGCCATTGCCTATGGATTTAACCGCTACAATCACGATGTGACGATTTTGGCAACCATTATTATCATTTTGATTATCTTTATAATCCAATTCTTGGGAGACTTCTTGACCAAAAAATTGAGCCATAAATAAAAAAGAGCCGGGTGGCTCTTTTTTAGTAATCAGATTTTCTGTGCCAATTTTTTACTCAAGGCTTGTCCAATCAAGGCACCCACTAGGGCTCCGATGACAATACTTGCTATAAATAGAAGGATGGTTCCAGGGTTTGGCGCGACCATGATACGGTCGATATATTCTTGGGATTTTCCTCTTGCTAGAAGGGTTGCCATATAGGCTTTGGGCGCAATCCACATAAGTAAGATTGGGCCAGTTGAGCTGAAGGCAAAAATAATAAAAGAAAGAAAGTTCTTTGTTTGGTCCTTGTATTTTCCGAGGCTAGCTACTGCATCTGCTAGCAGGCCACAGATAATTCCAGGAAGGAAGGCACCGGCACCGTGTTTAGTTCCCAAGAAAAAGAGAGCAATGACAAGGCCGATAGTGGTAATGGCTCCAAAACGTGGAACTTTTGCGATTAGAATCATATAGACGCCACCGCCGACAAGGGCAGTAAAAGCAGGCGCATAAAACATGTTTCCAGTTTGATCAAAGAGATTGCCCAAAAGGACACCAATCCCCATGGAGAGGAAGTAAAGAACTGCAAAAAGCAGTGTAGTTAAGATAGATTTCTTCATGAATTGTCTCCTGATAATTTTTTCACAATTCTCATTGTATCACGGTTTGAAGGGATTGTAAATGGGCACTAGAAGTTTTTGAAAACGCTTGAAATATGATATAATAGTTTCATAGTTATTTTTAGGAGGATATCATGGGGAGATTTTTAGACTTTGTCTTTAATCGTTTCTTTTTAGGGATGATTGCGACAGCCTTCTTTTGGCTATTAACTTTAGCAGGAGGGATTATCCTTGGTCTAGCGCCGGCTAGTGCCACCTTGATGAGCCTATATGCAGAACATGGTTATAGCTTTCGGGAATACAGTTTGAAGGAGGCGTGGTCTCTTTATAAGCAAAATTTCGTCTCAAGCAACCTGATTTTCTATAGCTTTTTAGGGGTGAATCTAGTTTTGGTCTATGGCCTGTATCTCTTGGTGCAATTGCCTCATCAGACTATTATTCATTTGATTGCGACCTTTTTGAATGTCCTAGTAGTTGCCCTGATCTTTTTGGCTTATACAGTATCTTTGAAATTACAAGTTTATTTTGATTTGTCCTATCGAAATAGTCTCAAACTATCCTTGATTGGCATCTTTATGAGCCTAGCGGCTGTGGCCAAGGTTCTCCTTGGGACAGTGCTACTTGTGGCAATTGGTTACTATATGCCTGCCCTACTTTTCTTTGTAGGAATTGGGATGTGGCATTTCTTTATCAGTGATATGTTGGAACCGGTCTATGAAAGTATCCATGAAAAATTGGCGACAAAATAGAATGAAGCAGTTTTGGCTACATACGCTTCTAAGAACCTACAGTTCAGTTATGATGATTATTATTGCGAGTTTTGCAATCTTACTCTCTTACGCTGACTGGGATTCACGGGAAAAGGAAGCTCAAAGAGTAGCCCAACGTGTAACCACTCGAACAGTCGATGAGGTGGAGTATTATTATCGGGAGTCAGCCCAACTGGCGCAAGATTTAGTAGCCAATCAAGACCGGATACAAGGGGTTTATAAGTACTTTAGCTTGTCAACTTCTGAGTATTTTTATTGGCTATTGGAGCATCAAGCAGCTTCGTCAACTTCTATCTCTCTGTATGAAAACATTGATGATCTTTATGTTCAAAATGACTCTATAACGGGTGTTGCAATCGTCTTGCAGGATTTTAAAGAAGTTTATGTTTCAACAAGGGATAAAAGAAGTGGTCATATCTTGCCTGCTGAGGCCTTTAAACCAGAGGCCAATAGTTTTGGCATTCCAGTTCTGGACCCAGCAACGGATCAATCTATAGGAGTGATTTACATCTCCTTGGATCCAGAAGTCTTATATCATGCCATTGACAATACCCGAGGTCATATCCCGATGGCTGTGACTGTAACATCACCATTTGATACGGAGATTTTTCATATTGGTGAGAGGGTCAATAGGGAACATGAGAACTGGTTTGTCGGTTTTACCTCTCATGGATATCAGGTTCAGGTGGCAGTTCCTAAAAACTTTGTTTTACAAGGAACAGTGGCTAGCTCTGCTTTGATTGTGGGCTTGAGCCTTCTCTTTATTGTCATTCTCTATCTGACTTTGAGGAAGACCTTTGCTAATTATCAAAAGCAGGTAGTGGACCTGGTGGATTCCATCCAAGCTATTGCCAAAGGACAAGAAGGTCTTCGCATTGATACGCTTGAAAAGGATCAGGAATTGCTCCTAATCGCGGAGACGACCAATGATATGTTGGATCGCTTGGAAAAGAATATCCATGATATTTATCAGTTAGAGCTTAGTCAAAAAGATGCCAATATGCGGGCCTTGCAGGCGCAAATCAATCCTCATTTTATGTATAATACGCTGGAATTCTTGCGCATGTATGCAGTTATGCAGAGTCAAGATGAGTTAGCAGATATCATTTATGAATTCAGTAGTCTCTTGCGTAACAATATTTCTGACGAAAGAGAAACTCTTCTCAAACAGGAATTAGAATTTTGCCGTAAATATAGCTACCTCTGCATGGTTCGCTATCCCAAGTCCATTGCCTATGGTTTCAAGATAGATCCAGAGTTAGAGAATATGAAGATTCCCAAGTTTACCTTGCAACCGCTGGTAGAAAATTATTTCGCGCATGGTGTTGACCACAGACGGACAGATAATGTGATTAGCATCAAGGCTCTTAAACAGGATGGTTTTGTGGAAATTTTAGTGGTCGATAATGGCCGTGGTATGTCAGCTGAAAAACTGGCAAGTATTCGAGAAAAATTAAGTCAGAGACATTTTGAACACCAAGCCAGTTACAGTGATCAAAAGCAATCTATCGGGATTGTCAATGTCCATGAGCGTTTTGTGCTCTATTTTGGGGATCGATATGCTATTACTATAGATTCTGCAGAGCAAGCAGGTGTTCAGTATCGTATTACAATTCAAGATGAGTAGAAAGGGAGAAAATGTATAAAGTATTATTAGTAGATGATGAGTACATGGTGACAGAAGGTCTGAAACGTTTGATTCCCTTTGATAAGTGGGATATGGAGGTCGTCGCAACAGCCAGTCATGCCGATGAAGCCCTAGAATATGTTCAGGAAAATCCTGTCGATGTGGTCATTTCCGATGTCAATATGCCCGACAAAACAGGGCTTGATATGATTCGGGAGATGAAAGAAATCTTACCAGATGCAGCCTATATCCTACTTTCGGGTTATCAGGAGTTTGATTATGTAAAAAGAGCAATGAACCTTAGTGTGGTGGACTATTTGGTCAAGCCTGTTGATAAGGTAGAGCTGGGAAATCTGCTGGAGAAGATTGCAGGTCAGCTCGGCGAGAGAGGAAAGAAAAGTCAGACCCTTAGTCAAGATTTAGATGAGGATGGATTTGTTAGTTATTTAGGGGATAAGGAGAATTGGTGGATAGGTCTATCCAAGGAAAAGCAAGGCTCCTTCACCATTCCCTACTATGTCTTGGGTCAAGATTGGCAGATTTTTATTTCTGATCAACCCCTAGATGGTTTAGTCGTTACTCCCTTTGAAGCTCCTTATCAAGAACACTTTGAACGCTGGAAGCTGAATGCTGAGAAAGCCCTCTTTTACGGCTCTGTAAATCTACAACAGTCTGAGAGTCTCTTTACCTATTACGAACCGATTTATAGGGTTATCATTCAGGGAAATCTCAATCAAATCGTAGAAGAGTTAAATCTCTTGGAGAAGGTGGTTCTTGAAAATACGCCGCGTGTTCCGATTACCAAACAGCTTTTTATCCAGTTTGTCATGGATGTCTTCCACTTGTTTGAACACCTCAAAGCTGATGATATGACGGACATTGTCAAAACCATTCATGCTATTCAATCCTTCGATGAATTGGTTCTTTATATCAAGGAAACTCTGACCCGATTCTTTGGACAATACCGGATGAATGAAAATGTGGTTAGTGTGCTAGAAGTCATTGGGCGTGATTATCAGAAAGAACTTTCCCTCAAGGATATCAGTAAGGATCTCTTTATCAATCCTGTCTATCTAGGACAGTTGATCAAGCGTGAAACCAATTCGACCTTCGCAGAATTACTAAACAAACAACGAATTAAGGCTGCCCAACAGCTCTTGCTTTCAACCAGTGACAGTATCGAAGATATTTGTTATGCTGTTGGTTACAGTAATGTTGGATATTTCTATAAAGTTTTCCGAAAATTGTGCGGAAAATCGCCAAAAGCCTACCGAAAACAGGTAGAAACTACACTATAATATTTGTATCCCTTTACAAAAAGTGCTATAATATTGATAATAATATCAGGAGGTTCTATTATGAAAAAGAAACCGATTTATCTATGGGTCTTGCTAATCTTGTCTGCTCTTATTTCAGCTACGTCTCTGTTTGAACTTTTGAAGCCCTTACCTAGCAAAGAAGTCCTTCGTGCTGCTCAAAAACAAGTTGCAGGGGTCAGTGCTCAGCAGGTAGAAGATAGCATTAATTACAGCTATAGAGTAGCAGAAGCATCTCATTCTATTTTTAATGTTGCCTTGATTGTGCTGTCTGCTATTTTAGTGGGAGTAGCGATTGTCTTCCTTGTTCGTAAGAATTTGCAATATGCAAACTATACTTATGTTGGCTATGTTTTGTTAGCTATTATTGGTTCAATTTATACCTATGTGACTTTGCAAGACGCTGTGCAGTTGCTTCAAGATGAGACCATGCGTTTGACAATGAGTATTGGTTCAAAAGCTGTTAGCATTTTCTATATCGTCATCAATGTTCTCTTCCTAGCCCTTGTCTTCTACAAGATATGGCGTCAGCAAAAAGCCTTGGCAGAAGAAGAGGAAACAGAAGAACTTGCCTAAGTATTGACAAAAAACAACTATCAAGATACAATCTTGGTAGTTGTTTTTCGATTAAAAATAAAATCATGGAGGTACATATGAAGACAATTTCTTTAGTTTATATCAGTCTGAGTGGCAACACTGAGAGTTTTGTGACACGCTTGAAAGACTATCTCTTGTCCCAGTACGAGGGAATAGAGGTTCAAAAGATTCATATCAAGGATTTGGTCAAAGAAGGCCAAGATTTCTATGAAATGGACAATTCTTATGTCGCTTTTTTACCGACCTACCTAGAAGGTGGGAATGGCGTTGATAACGGAGATGTCGAGATTTTGACAACACCAGTGGGGGATTTTATCGCCTATGGTGACAATGCTAGTAAGTGTTTTGGCGTGGTTGGCTCAGGAAATCGTAACTTTAATAACCAATACTGCCTGACAGCCAAGCAATACAGTCAACGTTTTGGTTTCCCTGTATTGGCTGACTTTGAAATGCGAGGCATGCTGGAAGATATCAAACGTGTCGCAGCGATTGTCTCAGATTTGTATGAGTTGGAAAGTTGAGCTTAGGCTTGGCTTTTTTATTATCTTAGGCAGTTGTATCAGCATTCTTACTTTTTATGCTTCAAGAGTTGATTGATATGGTCCACTTTTTTAGCTTCTCTTTTATAGAGAATAGCCCAAATGATGAGGTAGACAATCGCAAACTCGATAATGAGCTGGAGATAGAAGATCCAGTGAAAAGGAAACCAACCTGCCAGAGTTGCTAGTGGGATAAAGCCAGCCAGCATGAGGAAGAAATGGGTCATAGTTGCACGGAGCAAGCTCCAGTCACGGCTGAATAATCGTTTACCAAAGTTGAAGAGAATACCGATGGCTGCCCAGATAAGAGTACAGTAGAGCAAGACCAAGGCACCGTGAACCTGATGTTGAGCCATCACTTGTCCGATCAGAGATTCAGGACTCAGTGGTGCGTAGGTATTTGGTGCATAAATGAGTGAAAAGATGATAGAGAGGATGAGGCCGATGAGGACACCAGCAGCTGCGTCGTGGAAGATTTGTTTTTTCATAGTTCTAATTTCTCCTTGATGGTTTTTAGATAACGGCGTGAAGAATAGGTGAAGCTTTCGTTTTTCAAGAAAATTTCTACTAGGCCGTTTGGGGTTAGCTTGAGATGAGAGATGGAGTTGATATTGATGATTTCTGATTGGGAAATTTGGATAAAATTGGTTGGCAGAATTTCAAGAACCTGATAGAGTCGTAAATCAATATTGTAGGTCTGGCTAGCCGTTTCTGCAAGAACCTTCCGATTCTCGATATAGAAGCGCTGTATCTTACCAATCTTAACTAGATAGACCTGATCATCAATCTTTCCTTTGATTGTTTCTTTTTGGTCCAGATTTTCTGCGAACTCGATGACTTTCTGGATTTTATCGGTTTCTTGAGGTGCTTGGACAATCAGCTTTTCCTCCTTGTAAGTTTCACTAATCTGTAGTTCTACTTTCATAAATTTCTCTCCTTGTTTTTCATACAAAATTGTGATCACTTATTGTACACCTTTATTAAACACTATTTTACGATACCTGACAAGGGACTTTGTTTATGTGGAGGGATTTGGCTCCTATGTGGTGGAGCTTTTCTGTCCTTTCTGAAATATGGTATAATAGCACTAATCAATTTCTAGGAAAATAGATACAGAAAGGGGCTGAAAGATGTCTCATATTATTGAATTGCCAGAGGTGCTGGCAAACCAGATCGCGGCTGGAGAGGTTATCGAGCGTCCAGCTAGCGTTGTTAAGGAGCTAGTAGAAAACGCCATTGACGCGGGCTCTAGTCAGATTATCATTGAGATTGAGGAAGCTGGTCTCAAGAAAATCCAAATCACAGATAATGGTCATGGAATTGCCCACGATGAGGTGGAATTGGCCTTGCGTCGTCATGCGACCAGTAAGATAAAAAATCAGGCAGATCTCTTTCGGATTCGGACGCTTGGTTTTCGTGGTGAAGCCTTGCCTTCTATCGCTTCTGTTAGTGTTTTGACCCTTTTGACGGCGGTGGATGGTGCAAGTCATGGAACCAAGCTCGTCGCGCGTGGGGGAGAAGTTGAAGAAGTCATCCCAGCGACTAGTCCTGTGGGAACCAAGGTTTGTGTGGAGGACCTCTTTTTCAACACGCCTGCCCGCCTCAAGTATATGAAGAGCCAGCAAGCGGAGTTGTCTCATATCATTGATATTGTCAATCGTCTGGGCTTGGCCCATCCTGAAATTTCGTTTAGTTTAATCAGTGATGGCAAGGAGATGACGCGGACAGCTGGGACTGGTCAATTGCGCCAAGCTATCGCAGGAATTTACGGTTTGGTGAGTGCCAAGAAGATGATTGAAATTGAGAATTCTGACCTAGATTTCGAAATTTCAGGTTTTGTGTCCTTGCCTGAGTTAACTCGAGCCAACCGCAACTATATCAGTCTCTTCATCAATGGCCGTTATATAAAGAACTTCCTGCTCAATCGTGCAATTCTAGATGGCTATGGCAGTAAGCTTATGGTAGGCCGTTTTCCACTGGCTGTCATTCACATTCATATCGACCCTTATCTAGCGGATGTCAATGTACACCCAACCAAGCAAGAGGTGCGGATTTCCAAGGAAAAAGAACTGATGGCGCTGGTCTCAGAAGCTATTGCAAACAGTCTCAAGGAACAAACCTTGATACCTGATGCCTTGGAAAATCTTGCTAAATCGACCGTGCGCAATCGTCAAAAGGTGGAGCAGACCATTCTCCCACTCAAAGAAAATACGCTCTACTATGAGAAAACAGAGTCGATAAGATCCAGTCAAGCTGAGGTGGCTGATTATCAGGTAGAATTAACTGAAGAAGGGCAAGACTTGACTTTGTTTGCCAAGGAAACCTTGGACCAGCTAACCAAGCCAGCAAAACTGCATTTTGCAGAGAGAAAGCCTGCTAACTACGACCAGCTAGATCACCCAGAGTTAGACCTTGCGAGTCTTGATAAGGCTTATGACAAGCTGGAGCGAGAAGAATCATCCAGCTTCCCAGAATTGGAATTTTTCGGGCAAATGCACGGGACTTATCTCTTTGCCCAAGGGCGAGATGGGCTCTATATCATAGACCAGCACGCGGCTCAGGAACGGGTCAAGTACGAGGAATACCGTGAAAGTATTGGCAATGTTGACCAGAGCCAGCAGCAACTCCTAGTGCCCTATATCTTTGAATTTCCAGCGGATGATGCTCTTCGTCTCAAGGAAAGAATGACACATTTGGAGGAAGTGGGCGTCTTTCTAGCAGAGTACGGAGAAAATCAATTTATCCTGCGTGAACATCCTATTTGGATGGCAGAGGAGGAAATCGAGTCAGGCATCTATGAGATGTGCGACATGCTCCTTTTGACCAAGGAAGTTTCTATCAAGAAATATCGAGCAGAGTTGGCTATTATGATGTCCTGCAAGCGGTCTATCAAGGCCAACCATCGTATTGACGACCATTCGGCTAGACAGCTCCTCTATCAGCTCTCTCAATGTGACAATCCCTATAACTGTCCCCACGGACGCCCTGTTTTGGTGCATTTTACCAAGTCGGATATGGAAAAGATGTTCCGACGTATTCAGGAAAATCACACCAGTCTCCGTGAGTTGGGGAAATATTAAACTAAAAGGAAAACTATGTACGAATATTTAAAAGGAATCATTACCAAAATCACTGCTAAATACATTGTTCTTGAAGTCAATGGTATCGGTTATATTTTGCATGTGGCCAATCCTTATGCCTATTCAGGACAGGTTAATCAGGAGGCTCAGATTTATGTGCATCAAGTCGTGCGTGAGGACGCTCATCTGCTTTATGGATTTCGCTCAGAAGACGAGAAAAAGCTCTTTCTCAGTCTGATTTCGGTTTCTGGGATTGGTCCTGTGTCAGCTCTTGCTATTATCGCTGCTGATGACAATGCTGGCTTGGTTCAAGCAATCGAAACCAAGAACATTACCTACTTAACCAAGTTTCCTAAAATTGGCAAGAAAACAGCCCAGCAGATGGTGTTGGACTTGGAAGGCAAGGTAGTAGTTGCAGGAGATGACTTTCCTGCCAAGGTCGCAGTGCAAGCTAGCGCTGAAAACCAAGAATTGGAAGAAGCCATGGAAGCCATGTTGGCTCTGGGCTACAAGGCGACCGAACTCAAGAAAATCAAGAAATTCTTTGAAGGAACGACAGATACAGCTGAGAACTATATCAAGTCAGCCCTTAAAATGTTGGTCAAATAGGAGCAGAGCATGACAAAACGTTGTTCTTGGGTCAAGATGAGCAATCTTCTCTATATCACCTATCATGATGAAGAGTGGGGCCAGCCCCTCCATGATGATCAAGCATTGTTTGAGTTATTGTGTATGGAAACCTATCAGGCAGGCCTGTCTTGGGAAACGGTGCTCAACAAACGCCAAGCTTTCCGTCAAGCCTTTCATGGCTATCAAATTCAAGCGGTGGCAGACATGACCGACACCGAGTTGGAAGCCTTGCTGGAGAATCCAGCCATCATTCGGAATAGAGCCAAGATTTTTGCTACTCGGACTAACGCCCAAGCATTTCTACGACTACAGGCAGAATATGGCTCTTTTGATGCCTATCTTTGGTCTTTTGTTGAGGGGAAAACTATCGTTAACGATGTTCCCGATTACCGCCAAGCCCCTGCTAAAACACCCTTGTCTGAGAAATTAGCCAAAGATCTCAAAAAACGAGGTTTCAAGTTCACAGGCCCAGTCGCTGTCTTGTCTTTTCTACAAGCAGCAGGGCTAGTTGATGACCATGAGAATGATTGTGAGTGGAAAAGCGGTCACTAGTGTGTACAGGTAACTAGCATATCTGAGAATATATAAAAAGCTGAGAAATTTTTCCCAGCTTTTTATATATACTATTAGATTGGTTAGAGTGAAGTCAGAAAAGTGATTCCACCTAAAATAACACCAGCTGAATTTGGAATGATGAGTATCCAATCCTTCTTAGGTTCCTTTGTCCATCCATAAATAACCCAGATTAAGCAAGATATTGCAGCTGATAAAGGTTGAAATGGTTGAGCTTTATTTCCCTGTAAATTAGCGATAATTTGAGGTATGTAGGCAATAAATACTATAATTCCAATAAAGGCACCAATAGAACCTACGATTCGATTAATTTTTTGTTTTGTCATATACACCTCCTTCAAAAGGATATCATAGAAATTAGCGAAATGCAATAAATTCAGATACAAATTGTAACGAAAACCAATACAAAAGCATAAAAATAGAGAAACTATTTATTTTTTGTTATAGTCAAAGCGAATGATTTGTTCCTGTGCATCTACATAGGCGTGAACGCCAAAGGGAACAATGGCTCTTGGAGTTGCGTGGCCAACATTCAAATTATAGACAATCGGGATATTGCTATCAATGATATCCAATAGTGCCTCTTTATAGTCGTCATAGAAAGTTTCATCCATAGGTTTTCCGACCAGGAGTCCACTGATGGCCTCGAATATACCAGTGTTCTTTAAAGTCCGCAACATCTTTTTGAAGTATTCCGGCTCAGGCTTTTCTTCGCTTGTTTCTAGCAAGAGGATTTTGCCTTCCCAGTCTGACAAGTCAGGGAAAAGTTTGTATTTTTGGCAGAGCTCCGTGCTGTCTGCGTATCGAGAGTTGTCAAAGATATCGTAGAGGGATTCGAGGCAACCACCGAGAATTTTTCCCTCGAACTGGGCATTTCCTTGCAATAATTCAAAACCGGTATTTGCATGACTGACACGAGGTGTCCCCAGAGCCTTGGGACTGAAGTCAGTCCTTTCATCATACCAAACGTCACTAGGGCGGATTTCTGAGATTCTTCCCGTCTCAATCAATTCTTTAAAGTAGTGAAGGCTATAGGCTAGCATTTCTTTGTCTAATTCACAAATGTCTGCTAAGAAGGATTGACCATAAAAAGTCTTGATTCCTAGTTTATGCAACATGAGATGATTCATGGTTGTATCCGAGAAACCAAGAAATATTTTTTGTTTGATAACCTTTTGTAGTTGGTCATTTTCAAAAAGATAAGGTAGTAAGCGATAGGTATCGTCTCCACCGATGGCGCATAGGATTATGTCGATGCTATCATCAGAAAAGGCATGAATCAAATCCTCTGCACGCACTTCAGGATGGTCCTTGATAAAGTCTAATCCTTTTTGCGAATGGGGCAAAAAGATAGGATTGAGTCTCAAGTCCTTGAGACGTTGGACACCCAAGTCCACTTCGTGTTTGACAAAGTCCTCTCCGATAATGCCACTAGATAAACTAACAATACCAATAGTAGAAATCATATTTTATCCTCCTGGAAATAGATTGAACCTATTTTATCACAAAAGATTAGATAGAGCTATGTGGGATGTCAGAAGAATTCTTTAAAATCAAAAAAGTAAGTGAAAAAGCAACCGCACCTGCAGTTGCTTTTATGATTCTTCTTAATAACGTGTTGGTCCTGCACTTGCGCTACGGATATTCAAGCGTTTCTTGAGATAGAAGCGAAGGGCTAGGAGGGCTGCTCCGATAATAGCCAGTGGCAATGGAGCAAGTACTGGGTTAAGGCTAGCTGGTAGGAAGCTTGTTGCAAAGAAGACAAGCAACCAAAGGAACATAGAAGCTAGGATAACCAGTACAGATTTCCAGAAAGGTGGACGTTGGCTGCGGTCCATATCTGGTCCATAGTATTGGTAAACAAAGTAGTACATCAAGTAGAAGGCAAATCCACCAACAAGTCCAACTAGCAGGAGAGTGACAAGTCCATAGCCGAAAGCCTGATCTGCTGCAAAGAAAGTTGTGAGGGCACTGACGAGGGCAAAGAGGCTAGTGATGAAAAGGGCTGAGTCCATAATCATGAGTTTTGGATCATCATTTTCTTTTGGATGCTCTTTTTCATATTGTTCCTTGACAGTGAAACTATGAGCCCAGTGGGTCGGTGCGCCATAGAGGGAACGAGCAGTCGTACCCTTGGCTTGCTCCTCAAGGATTTGGGGAATAACTTCCTCAAAGATAGCCTTGATTTCAGCGTCTGTTTTTCCATCTTTGATGAATTGTTGGGTAGCGATGTGGACAAACTCTTGGTTTTTCTTGGTTAATTTTTGTAGATCAATCTGAGACATAGGAACTCCTCTTAGAACCATTTTTTATGGATGAGATAGAGAGTGAGCGAGACACTCATAGCAAAAGCGATAAAGACGATTAACCAGAAGGCATTCGGCTCGCCGTTTAGGGGGATTTCATTATCCTTAAAGTTCATCCCGTAGGCAGAAAAGACCATGGTTGGGATGGACATGACGATGGTCACAAGGGCCAAGGTTTTCATGATGTTGTTCTGGTTGTTGGAAATGATAGAGGCGAAGGTCTCTGTCATAGAATGCAAGACGTTTCCATAAATGTCTGCCATCTCGATGGCCTGTTGGGTTTCAATCAGGGTGTCTTCAAGCAGGTCTTCGTCTTCAAGGTATTTCTTGATATTGCTGGTTGAGCTGGTTAATTTCTTAATCACGCGCTCATTTGTTTTGAGGGAGGCCTTGAAATAGACGATGGTTTTTTCCAATTCCATGAGCTCAATCAATTCTTCATTACGAGTTGATTGATGCAGTTGACTTTCGATTTGTTCACTCTTACGGTCAATCGAACGAAGGGCTGTTAGGTAAAGTTCTGCATTGCGATAGAGAATCTGGAAGATAAAACGTGAGCGCATGAAGGTATAGAAATTACGCAAGCGACGGTTGATAAAGACATCGAGGACCGGTAATGGTTCCAAACAAGTAGTGATAATGGTTTCCTCAGTGATGATAATACCAAGCGGGATGGTGACGTAGTAGGTGCGGTTATTTCTTTCTTCTGTGACCGGCACGTCCACGATGATCAAAGTATACTCATCTTCGATGGTAATACGAGACATTTCTTCCGCATCGAGTGGTGCACGAAGGTCGGCAATATCAATATCGAAGGCGTTAGCGATTTCGAGTGATTCATTTTGAGTCGGATTGACGAGATTGATCCAAGTACCCGGTTCAAGCGTATCGATCTCTTTAAATTCAGTTGTTGTAGAGAGAAAAACTTGTTTCATATCCCTTATCCTTTCTCATTTTTCAGATTTTTTCACACCGTACTATTATACTATAAATTCAGCCTTTTGGGTAATAGAATCTCACTTTTTTTGGTATAATGGTAAGCAATAATGGACTAGAAAGAACAAAGATGCAAGATAAAATTGTCATTCATGGGGCGCGTGCCCATAATTTAAAAAATATTGACGTGGAAATTCCACGAGACAAGTTGGTTGTCGTGACCGGCTTGTCAGGTTCAGGGAAATCCAGTCTGGCCTTTGATACCCTCTATGCGGAGGGTCAACGTCGCTATGTGGAGAGTTTGTCAGCCTACGCTCGTCAATTCTTGGGGAATATGGAGAAGCCTGATGTAGATGCTATTGATGGTCTCAGCCCCGCTATTTCCATCGACCAGAAAACGACTAGTAAAAATCCTCGCTCGACGGTGGGAACAACGACTGAAATCAATGACTATCTGCGTCTCCTCTACGCACGTGTGGGGATGCCTTACTGTATTAACGGGCATGGAGCTATCAAGGCTTCTTCTGTGGAGCAAATCGTGGATAAGGTTTTAGAATTGCCTGAACGCCAGCGCTTGCAGATCTTGGCCCCTGTCATCCGCAAGAAAAAAGGCCAACATAAGAGTGTTATTGAGAAGGTTCAGAAAGATGGGTATGTTCGTGTCCGTGTGGATGGTGAAGTCTATGATGTAACCGAAGTGCCAGAGTTGTCTAAGAGTAAGCAACACAATATCGATGTCGTGGTTGACCGTATTGTCATCAAGGAGGGCATTCGTAGTCGTCTCTTTGATTCCATTGAGGCTGCCCTTCGTATTGCAGAAGGTTATGTCATTATCGACACTATGGACGACTCTGAGTTGTTGTTTTCTGAGCATTATGCCTGTCCAGTTTGTGGCTTTACTGTTCCAGAGTTAGAGCCTCGTCTCTTCTCTTTCAATGCTCCTTTTGGCTCTTGTAGTGAGTGTGACGGTTTGGGCATCAAGCTGGAGGTGGATACTGATTTGGTAGTACCAGATGCCAGCAAAACCTTACGTGAGGGAGCCTTGGCTCCGTGGAATCCTATCTCATCCAACTACTATCCAAACATGCTAGAGCAGGCTATGACAGCCTTTGGAGTGGATATGGATAAGCCTTTTGAGGACTTGTCAGAAGAAGATAAGAACTTGATTCTCTACGGCTCAGATGGTAAGGAATTCCATTTCCACTATGAGAATGAATTTGGTGGTGTGCGCGATATCGACATTCCTTTTGAGGGAGTTGTCAATAATATCAAGCGTCGCTACCATGAAACCAATAGTGACTACACGCGCACCCAAATGCGCCTCTACATGAATGAGCTGACTTGCGGAACCTGTCACGGCTATCGTCTCAATGACCAGGCCTTGTCTGTCCGTGTGGGTGGCGAGAACGGGCTACATATCGGAGAAATTTCAGACCTGTCTATCGCAGATCACTTGGAATTAGTCAGTCAGTTGACTCTTTCTGAAAATGAAGCCATCATTGCTCGGCCCATTCTCAAGGAAATCAAGGACCGTTTGACTTTCCTTAATAACGTGGGTCTTAACTATCTGACCCTGTCACGTTCGGCAGGAACTCTTTCAGGTGGGGAAAGTCAGCGTATTCGCTTGGCGACCCAGATTGGTTCTAACCTATCAGGTGTTCTTTATATTCTAGACGAGCCGTCAATCGGTCTTCACCAGAGGGATAATGACCGTCTGATTGCCAGTCTCAAAAAGATGCGTGACTTGGGCAATACTCTTATCGTGGTGGAACATGACGAAGATACCATGCGTGAGGCTGATTATCTGATTGACGTTGGTCCTGGTGCGGGTGTTTTTGGTGGGGAGATTGTTGCGGCAGGTACGCCCAAACAGGTAGCTCGTAACAGTAAGTCTATCACAGGCCAGTACTTGTCAGGCAAACGTGCCATTCCAGTACCAGAAGAACGCCGTGTTGGTAATGGTCGTTTTATCGAGGTGACGGGAGCGCGTGAGAACAACCTGCAAAATGTCACAGCTCGCTTCCCACTAGGAAAATTCATCGCAGTGACAGGGGTGTCGGGCTCAGGGAAATCGACCCTAATCAATAGCATTCTCAAAAAAGCTATTGCCCAGAAGCTCAACCGCAATTCAGACAAACCTGGTAAGTTTAAAACGATTACAGGGATTGAGCATGTAGACCGCTTGATTGATATTGATCAGAGCCCTATCGGACGAACGCCGAGGTCTAACCCTGCTACCTATACGGGAGTTTTTGACGATATACGTGACCTCTTTGCCCAGACAAATGAGGCTAAGATTCGTGGTTACAAAAAGGGACGTTTCAGTTTCAATGTCAAGGGTGGTCGTTGTGAAGCCTGCTCAGGTGACGGGATTATCAAGATTGAGATGCACTTCTTGCCAGATGTTTACGTGGCTTGTGAAGTCTGCCACGGGACTCGCTACAATAGTGAAACCCTAGAAGTTCATTACAAGGAAAAGAATATCTCGCAGGTCTTGGACATGACTGTCAATGATGCGGTGGAATTTTTCCAACACATTCCGAAAATTCAACGCAAACTTCAGACCATCAAGGATGTAGGGCTAGGCTATGTGACGCTAGGTCAACCAGCTACCACTCTTTCTGGGGGAGAAGCCCAGCGTATGAAGCTGGCTAGCGAACTCCACAAACGCTCGACAGGCAAGTCATTCTATATTCTGGATGAACCGACGACAGGACTCCATACAGAGGATATCGCTCGCTTGCTCAAGGTTTTAGCTCGCTTTGTTGACGATGGCAATACAGTCCTTGTTATCGAGCACAATTTAGACGTTATCAAGACAGCAGACCATATTATTGACTTGGGACCTGAGGGCGGTGTCGGTGGTGGAACCATCATCGCAACAGGAACTCCAGAAGAAGTAGCGGCCAATGAAGCCAGCTACACAGGACAGTATTTGAAAGGAAAGTTACATCATGAATAAACGTGTACAAGCATTTCTAGCTAAAATGCAAGAAAAAGAACTAGATGGCATCATCATCAATAACCTTAAAAACGTCTATTACCTTACTGGTTTTTGGGGCTCAAACGGAACAGTCTTTATCAGCCGTGACCGTCAGGTCTTGGTGACAGACTCTCGCTATATCATTGCAGCTAAGCAAGAAACCAGTGGCTTTGAGATTGTGGCAGACCGTGATGAATTGGCTGTCATTGCAGGAATTGTCAAGGACATGGGCTTGTCTCGTATCGGTTTTGAAGATGAGATTTCAGTGTCTTATTATCACCGTATGCAGGCAACCTTTGAAGGAATTGACTTGCTTCCACAAACTCAGTTTGTCGAAGGTCTTCGAATGATTAAGGACGAGGCAGAGATTGCAGCTATTCGCAAGGCTTGTTCTATCTCAGACCAAGCTTTCCGCGATGCGCTTGACTTTATCAAACCAGGAAAGACTGAGATTGAGATTGCCAACTTCCTTGACTTCCGTATGCGTGAGTTGGGAGCATCTGGCTTGTCTTTTGATACGATTCTAGCTAGTGGTATCAACTCTTCCAAACCTCATGCTCATCCTATGCACAAACCAGTGGAGCTGGGAGAAGCCATTACTATGGACTTCGGTTGCCTTTATGACCACTATGTCAGTGATATGACACGGACTATCTATCTGGGGCATGTCAGCGACGAGCAGGCGGAGATTTACAATACGGTTTTGAAAGCCAACCAAGCCTTGATTGACCAGGCTAAGGCAGGATTAGGTTTCCGAGACTTTGACAAAATCCCTCGTGATATTATTATCGAGACGGGCTATGGCGACTACTTTACCCACGGTATTGGACACGGTATTGGGCTGGATATTCATGAGGAACCTTACTTTAGCCAAACTTCTACAGAAATTATTAAGGCAGGTATGGCCTTGACCGATGAACCAGGTATCTATATAGAAGGCAAATACGGTGTTCGTATCGAGGATGATATCTTGATTACAGAGACCGGTTGTGAATTGTTGACCCTAGCTCCAAAAGAGTTGATAGTTATCTAAGAGTTAAACAACTCAAATGATTGACTTTTAAATTTTAAAGGTTTATACTGAAAAACGAAAACGGTAGGTGAGGCTACCATAGGGATACGGATGACTACCGCAAAGCAGTGGAGACACTACTCGTTGGTCAACAGTCCTGGTCGCGAAGGCCAAGACTAAGCTCATTACATTGCCCTATGGAGTTAAAGCTTGAACGAAAAACAGATAATTAGTTTTTTAATCCTGCCATTTTATGGTGGGATTTTCTACTGTTTAAATCAAAGAAAGGAGATAGACGATGCAAATTGACGATCATCCGGAACCGCACATACACAGCCAATCGCTGATTTGTGTCGTTCTGCCCTTATAAAGTGATTGGTCTCTGTGTATGAAACACATCATTCATACAGATAGGAGAAACCAATGAAAACTACAAAAGAAAGATTAGCAACAGCTATTCATACAGCTTTAAACGAAACTCTATCTTTTTATAAGACAAGTCTAACAGGCTTGACTGAGGAGCAGGTGGAGAAAAATCGTGACCTATATGGCGAAAATACCATCACAAAGGGTCAAGAAGACAGTATCCTCAAAAAGATTTACGAATCCATTATCAATCCTTTTACGATTATCTTACTGGTCATCGCCGTGATTTCCTTGGTGACCAATGTCTGGTTGGCAAAACCAGGTCAAGAAGATCCGACAACTTCCATTATCATCGTTGTCCTAGTCCTCATTTCTGGTGGCATACGCTTTGTCCAAGAACTCCGTAGTGATAAGGCTGCGACCAATCTATCAAAAATGATTGTCAACACAGCGACTGTCATTCGTCAAGGAGAAATCCAAGAAGTACCTATCGATGATTTGGTAGTGGGTGACGTGGTTAAATTAAGCGCTGGAGACATGATTCCAGCAGATCTTCTTTTATTTGAGTCGCGCGATTTCTTTGTACAACAGTCGGGCTTGACAGGTGAAAGTGAATCGGTTGAAAAATTGGCCTTGACCAAGGCAACAGTTCAACAATCTGATAGTCTGCTAGAAGCAGAAGCGCTCGCCTTTATGGGAACCAATGTCTTGTCTGGTAGTGCCAAGGCCGTGGTTTTAGCAGTTGGTGATGATACCATGATGGGAGCCATTGAGCAGACTTTGAACACCTATGACGAGCCTACTTCGTTTGAGCGGGAGATGAATAGTATTTCATGGCTCTTGATTCGTTTGATGTTGGTCATGGTGCCCATCGTTTTCTTGTCCAATGGTTTAACAGATGGAGATTGGTTAGAAGCTGGCGTATTTGCTTTGAGTGTTGGTGTTGGATTGACACCTGAGATGCTTCCTATGATTATCACGGCCAGTCTAGCAAAAGGCTCCATTATCATGGCCAAGGAAAAAGTGGTTATCAAGAAACTCAATGCCATACAGGACTTAGGGGCGATTGATATCTTGTGTACGGATAAAACCGGAACCCTCACTCAAGACGAAATTGTTCTTGAATATCCTTTGGATATACATGGAGATTTGGATTTGACCGTCTTGAGACGAGCTTATCTCAATTCTTATTTTCAAACGGGCTTGAAAAATTTGATGGACAGAGCCATCATCAAACGGACTGAAAAGGAAGCAAAAGAACACACCCACTTGCAAAATCTGGCTCAAACTTTTCAAAAAATAGATGAGCTTCCCTTTGATTTTGAACGCAGACGGATGAGTGTTATCGTTAAGGATGAACACGAAGTTGTTAGTTTGGTAACCAAGGGTGCCCTAGAGGAAATGTTGACGATTTCCAGTCATGCGGAATACCAAGGAGTGATTACTCCATTGACAGATGCTATTAGAGAAGAAATATTAGCGGAAGTACGACAACTAAATCAACAAGGTTTGCGTGTCTTGGGAGTGGCCTATAAGTCAGGTTTGAGGGAAGGTCATACCTATACAGTTGATGATGAAGGGGATATGATTCTAACTGGTTATTTAGCCTTCCTAGATCCTCCTAAACCATCTGCAGCACCAGCAATTAAGGCTCTGTTAGAACATGGGGTTCAAACAAAGATTTTGACGGGAGACAACGAGAAAGTTACCCAATCAGTCTGTGAAAAGGTTGGTTTGGATATCAATCAGATGCTGTTAGGATCTGAAATTGATCAGATGAGTAATCAAGAATTGGCTCAAGCCGTGGAGGAGGTAACAGTCTTTGCCAAACTTTCTCCTGACCAAAAAGCGAGGATTATTTTGCAATTTAAAGCTAATGGTCATGCTGTAGGCTATATGGGGGATGGAATCAATGACGCTCCTTCTATGAAAGTTGCAGATGTGGGGATTTCTGTTGATACAGCAGTAGATATTGCCAAAGAAACAGCTGATGTTATCCTACTTGATAAGGATCTCATGGTGCTGGAAAAAGGACTTGTTGAAGGGCGTAAGGTCTATGCCAATATGACTAAATATATCAAAATGACAGTGAGTTCTAATTTTGGAAATATCTTATCCCTATTGGTCTCTGGCATCTTTTTGCCATTTTTACCAATGGCACCAGTCCATTTGATTATCCTAAATCTAGTCTATGATTTGTCTTGTATTGCCTTGCCTTTTGACAAGGTGGATAAAGATTTTTTGAGAAATCCGCATACCTGGGAAGCCAAGTCCATCACACGTTTCATGATTTGGATGGGACCTATCTCTTCTGCCTTTGATATTTTGACCTTTATTTTGCTTTATTTTATCATTGTACCCATGACAACAGGTCAAGCTTATGTTCATGGGGCAGAGTCTGCCGTAGGATTTATTGTCTTGTTTCAGACAGGTTGGTTTATCGAGTCCATGTGGTCACAGACCATGGTTATCCATATGCTGCGTTCAGCCAAAATTCCCTTTTTACAAAGTCGTCCAGCTTGGCTAGTCCTTGTGACAACCTTATTGGCTGCAGCCTTTGTGACCTTCCTTCCCTACAGTCCACTCGCAATCCTACTTCATCTAACTCCATTAAAACCGATTTATTTCATCTTTTTGCTTTTCATCATTATTTTGTATATGATTAGCGTGACAATTGTGAAAAAAATCTATATCAAGAAATATCAAGAATGGCTGTAAATTTCATTTTGTCAAGAAAAAAGTACGAAAATGACGAAAAAAGTTAAAAAAATTTAAAAATAGGTCGCAAGTCGGATGTTTTTTATGGTATAATAGACTAAACTGATAGTAACATGTAGCGAAAGGGGTAGGTACATGATTAAAATTTATACAGTCTCAAGTTGTACTAGCTGTAAAAAAGCAAAAACCTGGCTCAATGCCCACCAGTTAAGTTATAAAGAACAAAACCTTGGTAAAGAAGGAATTACGAGAGAAGAATTACTGGATATTCTAACCAAAACAGATAACGGAATAGCCAGCATCGTTTCATCTAAAAATCGCTATGCCAAAGCCCTTGGAGTGGATATTGAAGATTTGAGTGTCAATGAAGTTCTCAATCTGATTATGGAAACACCGAGAATTTTAAAGAGCCCAATCCTTGTAGATGAAAAACGCCTGCAAGTTGGCTATAAGGAAGACGATATTCGTGCCTTCCTACCACGCTCTGTCCGTAATGTAGAAAATGCAGAAGCACGTTTGCGTGCAGCTCTATAAACATCAAGGCTGGGAGCAACTCCCAGTCTTATTCTATTGGCTCTTTGTCAACTGTAGTGGGTTGAATAAAAGCTAAGATCTAGAAAGGACGAAATTTGTCCTTTCTTTTTTGATA